>DLXG01000258.1 GCA_003448875.1 Anaerolineaceae bacterium | reverse complement strand
TCGCCCCGTGGGGAAATTACCTCGAAGTGATTGATGAGAACGGCAATGCTTTACCCCCTCAATCCCGGGGTGAGATCCTGATCACCTCCCTCTCAAATTATGTTATGCCGCTCATTCGCTATCGCATCGGTGATATCGGTGCACTGGACGAAACGGCTGACCACACTTCACAAATTCTGCTGACGCTGAGCGGCAGAATTAACCAGCACTTCAAATTGAGAGATAACACCCTGATTGATCCCGGTTTTTTTGAATATTTATTGTACGCCAAACCGTGGATTCGAAAATTTCAGGTCGTTCAGAAAGATTACTCCACTTTGGTATTCCGATTTGTCACCACAGATACGCTGCGTCACGAAGACGATCTGGCAGAGATCAGGCAAAATACACGGGCATTAATGGGAGAAGACTGCCAGATAACGTTTGAATTTGTTGATGAACTCCCTCCCACCCCTTCCGGTAAGTTTTTGTATATGTATTCAGAGGTTCACAACGCTGAGTGATCGGCTTCAAGTGCTGCTTTTCCCGATGAAAGAACGTACCTTAACCACGCCTTCCTTGACACCGCAAACCATCGCGGTTGTTGTGGCGGTTCTGCTGGTGATTGCTGCCGGTGGAGTGGGTCTGATCGTCTCTAACAATTTTGCTCCGCTCTATGTTTTCGCAGGACTGATCGCCATCCTGGTAATGATTCTCTGGGTCAAGAACCCGTTGCTTGGTTTTCTGACAGCGGTATGGCTGGTCTTCTTACCATTGGGGCTGATTCCTGCCGGAGTGCAATCTTTCCTCAACCGAGCGGCGGCAGTAGGGGCGTTTACGGCCTGGAGTTTGTCCGTTATTTTCAAACACCGCAAAATCGTCATTAATCCTGCCGTCATCATCATGGCTGGTTTTTTGGTGTGGAGCTTGATAACACTGGCATGGTCTAAATCCCCTTCCCAAAGCCTTTATCAATTGCAAATTTATACCCTGCGCTGGCTCTTGTTTCTGGTTCTGGGCACAAATTTTGTGAGCGAAGGCAAGAGTCAAACAGACCTTATGCGGGTCATTGCGCTCAATGGCTGGATTTTGATGTTCACTTTTATTTTCACACTGATAACCAGTGGTTATACGCCGGGAACTCGCTTGAAAATCGCAGGGATGAACGAAAACGAGGCAGCCGTGCTGGGTCTACTTTTTATACCCGCCATTTTATGGAATACTCTTACAGGCCAAGGAAAAAACAATCTGGGCCACAAACTGATCGCGGCGATTTACATGCTGCTTACCTCGCTGCTGGCAGTGATGAGTGGTTCGCGAGGCAGCATGATCTCATTAGCAGTATTGATGCTGGGATTTTTGTTCATTCGAGAAACTCGGATTTACCCCCTGCTGGCTCTCGGAGTAACCACTCTGGTTGTTTTAATCTATCCTCAATTGTTTACGACACTCATTTACCGCCTCACGGTTGAAAGCAGCGAATCCCTGCTGGGAGGCAGAGAATATATCTGGAAAGCCGCCATGCTGATGATTTCCCATCATCCGTGGTTGGGGGTTGGGTTAGGCAATGCCCCAACCGAAATAATCCCATACTTACGTTACTTTGCCCCAATCTATACCAGTTCGGTTGCTTTGCACAATCCATTGCTGACCATCTGGGCAGAAACAGGGTTGTTTGGGTTGTTGCTGTATAGCGGCATCCTCATCAGCTCAATTTTTATCTTCGCTACGCAGTTCTTGCGCGAAGCCCGGCAACAGACATCCCCATTAACCGCTGCTTATGGCGTGATTGGCATTTCAGTCCTGGCTTATCTGGTTTCGTGGTTCAAAGGGGGCGGTTCTGAATCGGAATTTGCCTTTTTCCTTGCCATTGCTTTGCTTAACCTTAAGGTGGGCGTCTGCCCTGAAAGAGCAATCAGAACAGCAAAAGAGCATTTGATGTAACGAGAAATCGGATTTAATGAACAATCCCAACAATACAAAAGCCAGACTGTTAATGGTAATTGATAACCTGAGCACGGGGGGTGCTCAACGTCAGATGGTTAACCTTGCTATCGGTTTGAAGAAGCGCGGCTATTCCGTTGAGCTTTTTTGTTACGCGCCGGGAGATTTGCTGGCAAGACCACTTTATGATCAGCAAATCCCCGTTCACTGGCATCTCAAAAAGAGCCGCTACTCACCGGATGTCATTATCCGGATGGCGAGACTGGTGAAAAACGGCGGCTACGATCTGCTGCTTTCCTTCCAAACCACACCCAACTTCTACACCATCTCTTCCGCCTTGCTGAGCGGCAAATGGAAAACGCCAATTATTGTTTCAGAACGTCTCTATGATTACCCCGGCTGGGTCAGCCGAAAAGAACACCTGATCCGCCACCTTTACCGTCTTTCAGCGTTTGTGGTAACCAATTCCCATCATCAACGGGAACGCCTTGCAGAGGAATACCCATTTCTCACTAATCGTCTGCGGACAATCTACAACGGCTATGACCTGCAATATTTTCATCCCACTGAAAAAGAACCCCACAACAATCCAGCCCGCCTGCTTGTGATTGCCAGTGTATCCCATTTCAAGAACGGCATTTGCCTGATACGCGCCCTGAAACTCCTGCGTGATCAGTACAATTTGTTACTTCATGTGGACTGGATCGGTCAGAAAGATGTCAGTGGTCATCGTCTGGATGCCTTGAAGCAAATGGAAAAAGAAATTCAGGATTACGGTTTAGAGGAACAATGGCACTGGCTGGGTCAGCGTACTGATATTATTGAGCAATTGCATCAGCACGAAGTTTTGGTGCATCCATCCTATGTGGAAGGCTTACCGAATGTGGTTTGCGAAGCACTCGCCTGTGGAAGGCCGGTGATTGTCAGTAATGCTCTGGATCACCCCAATCTGGTGCAGGATGGTGTAAGCGGATTTCTTTTTGATTGGAAAAACCCGGAGCAATTGGCGGATAAAATTCGGGCTTTCCTCGCACTGCCGGTAGAAGCCCGCCACAACATGGGTAGAAACGGGCGGGCTTTTGCCGAACAACATTTGGGGTTAGATCGCTATGTAAACGAATGGGAAGAATTGATCTTGCTCAGTTTGAATAAAAAAGGATGAACCTGTTGAAATACTTTTCTCGCGGATTGATCTTGATTCGTCTTGTTTGGCGACGTTTCTGCATGATTTTGCTGCGCCCGGCATTTAGAAAATGCGGCAAGCGCGTGCTGTTCGACCCCGCTGACCATTTCAACTTTGAGAACGTCGAACTGGGCGATTATGTGTCCATTGGCAAAGGGGCAACCTTCTTGGCCACCGAAAGCCGGATCATTCTAGGAAACAAGGTTTTGCTGGGGCCTAACGTGACCATCATTGGAGGAAATCATAACACTTCGGTGGTGGGCAAGTATATGTATGACGTCCTCGAAAAGCGCCCCTGTGATGATCAGGATGTAATCATTGAAGAAGATGTCTGGATTGGGGCAAACGCCATCATTTTGAAAGGGGTCACCATTCGGCGGGGAGCAATTGTGGCCGCTGGGGCATTGGTCAACAAGGATGTACTGCCTTACTCGATTGTTGCCGGCGTGCCGGCGCGGGTCATCAGGCTTCGTTTTGATGATTTAGAGACTATTCTCGAACATGAACGCCTGCTTTACCCGCCCGAAAAACGTCTGCCGCTCGAAGTGCTGAGCCAGAGCGTCAAATCTGCCCATGAAGGACTTTGACTCCACTGCTAAATTGTCGGTATTGCTTGCCGGTCATCTCCACCCCCCTGTTGGCGGCATTTCTACTTATTTTGCCGGATTAATGAATTCCACTCTGCCTCAACAGGTCAATCTTCACTTTATTCAAACCACTTCACCACAACGTCCCTTCAATCAGGCGGGAAAATTCACCCTGACGAATTTTTTGACAGCCATGGTTGACTGCTGGAGGTTTACCAAAGCCGTTTTTTCTGTACACCCGCAAATCGTCCACATTGCTACCGCGTTCGGCTGGTCGTTTATCAAACATTCCTTCTGTGCGCTGATCGCCAAAGCCGCCGGTTGTCGTGTTCTTCTGCATCCGCATTGCAGTTTTGCCGCCATGTACAGTGAATCACCCTCAATCTGGCAAGCCATCTTCCGCTCCCTCATCCGCATTCCTGACGCGGTGCTGATCCTTTCCTCCGAATGGTTCAAACTCCGCCAGGTTTGCCCAACCTGCAAAACCTACTTACTCTTGAACGCCATTGATTTAAGTCCCTATTTACCGCTTGCCCAAGACCGTTTCAATCAACCGCTTCATTCCAATCCAACTCAAATTTTGTACCTCGGGCATATTGGAAAGGCCAAAGGCTCGTTCGTGCTGGCTGAATCCGCCAAGATTTTGAAAGAAAGAGGACTGCCTTTCATCGTCCATCTGGTCGGTTCAGAACTCACCACAGGTGAGATTTCCTCGCTGCATATGATGATCGAAGAAAACCAGTTAGAGGATGTCGTTAAGATTCATCCACCTGCCTATGGCAATGAAAAACTGGACTATTTCCGGCAAGCGGAGATATTCATTTACCCATCCTTTCATGAAGGCATCCCGATTGCTGTGATTGAGGCAATGGCTTGCGGCTTGCCGGTTGTGGCTACCCGGGCGGGAGGTTTACCGGATTTGGTTCAGGAAGGCGTCAACGGATTTTTAGTCCCCGCGGGTCAGGCAGAAGCGCTGGCTGATCAGGTTGCCATTTTGATTCGGGATGTTCCTCTCCGCCAGCAGATGCAGAGAGAGAGTTGCCGTCTGGCTCAGGAAAAGTTGGGGATTGAACAGCACGTCAATCAACTGGTGGGCATTTATGAGGCGATTGTATAAGATGGACTGGCGCAGCCATTTCCTCTCCCAAACAGTTAACATCAGAGGTCAAGTCAGAAATTGAACATCTTGTTACTCGTCCCTCATTATGAACCGGATCTCGGCCCAAGCGCACCGCTCTTCACACTTTTGAGTGAGGAATTAATCAAACGCGGACATCACGTTCGTGTTTTAACCACTGTTCCTCACTACCCCAGCGGGATTGTCCCGCCCGCCTTTCGGAAAAAGTGGATTCAGCAATCGGTTGAAATGGGCGTGGAAATCTATCGAATTCGTGTGCCCTCACTCAACCGCTCCAATTTAGCAGGCCGCCTGCTTCAGTTTTTCGTCTATCAAGTGGGGGCAGGCTGGCAGGGACTGTTTCTGAATTACGAGGTAGTTTTTGTGGCAAATCCCGCCTTATGGGTCTGGCTGCCCTTCTTCATTCTAGTTTTTCTGCGCCGCAAACCCGCCGTTTTCTCAATTTATGACCTTTACCCGGATGTGGGCGTCAGGCTGGGAATCTTCCGCAATCCAGTAGCATTCCATCTCGTCAAGGCGCTGGAAAAATTCTGCCTGAAGCACTCGGCAAGGGTTCGCATCATCTCCGAGTCCTTCCGATCCGCAATTCATCAGTTCGGAATTCCCGACCAAAAAATCCAGATGATCCCGGATTGGGTTGATTCTCAGTTTATCCGCCCCTTGCCCCGTCAAAACCCATTCAGCAAAGAATATTGTCTGGAAAATCATTTTGTTATCCAATACGCCGGAAATATGGGGTTCTCCCAACCGTTGGAAATCATCCTTGATGCAGCCCGGGCTTTTGCAAGTGATCCTGATATCCTCTTTACGCTGGTCGGTGATGGCTGTAAACGAGAGAAATTGATGCAACTTGCTGCCGAACAGAATCTCCGAAATGTCCGTTTTATCCCCTACCAGCCGCGCGAACGCCTGCCTCACGTGCTGGCTTCGGCTGATGTTGCGCTGGTAATCCTCAAAGAGGGTATGGCGTACACAGCCATGCCATCCAAAATCCTTTCCATCCTTGCAGCGGGAAGACCCATCATCGCCTGTGTGGATAGGGAGAGTGAAACATGGAAGTTTATCCAAAAGACAGAGGCTGGTGTCTGTGTTCCCGCCGGCAATACAAACGATTTCATTCAGGCCATCTTAACCTTGCGGGCTAATCCCTTGCTTTGCAAACGCATGTCCCGCAACGGCAGAAACTGGATTTTACGTCATCATACCCCACAGATTGCTGCCGAGAAAATGGAATCTCTGTTTTTGTCCATGCTGCCTCGTCCCCGCCATACTTCAAGATTATCCACGAATGTCCAATCTAAACCCCCTCATTCGGAACCATGAATGCTGAAATTTTTGCCGAGTGGCTGCGTCGTCAAGGTCATCGCATTTACAAGAGCGAGAGCTGCTACTGGTACGATGCCGGCCCGCGCGTGCTTCAATCTTTCCCCTACCACTGGTTGATCCAGCCATCCCACAGCGAAATTCAAAACCTGCTGTGGAAGAAGAACATCCTCGCCGTGCGCTACTCAACACCTCTTCATTCCCCAAGCGGCATGGTCAGTTATCATGTAGTGCTGGATGACCCCGATTATTGCATTGAAAAACTGAAACCGCAGGCACGGAACGGCATCCGCCGCGGATTGGAGAACTGCCGGATTGAACAAATTCCCTTTGAACGGCTGGCCGAAGAAGGCTGGCAATTGCAAAAGGATACTTTAGAACGGCAGAACCGGCAGAATAGCATGAAAAAAGAAGAGTGGCAGCGCATTTGTTTGGCGGCGATTGGACTGCCCTCTTTCACGTGCTGGGCCGCGCTGGTGGGCGGAGAACTGGCGGCAGCCATTATCACCTGCCGGCTGGATGATAAGAGTTATGTGCCGTATGCGCTAAGCCGGACTGCATTTTTAGGGTTACACGTCAATCAGGCCCTTTTTTACACCGCCTGCCGGGAGATGCTGAGCCAGCCGGGCATCAGCGGTATATTTTTCAGTCTCCATTCGCTGGATGCCCCAGAAAGTGTGGATGAATTTAAGTTTCGTCTGGGTTACACCGCCAAACCCGTCCGCCAGCAGATCATTTTCCATCCTTTACTTTTACCATTCATCAATCAATTTACCTATCAAACTGTTGTATCCCGTATCGAGAAAAACCCGCAAAACACTTTCCTGAGAAAAGTTGAGGGAATGATGCGTTTTTATCTGCGCGGCAAACAACCACTCGAAGCCCAATCATGGCCGAAATGCCTGCAAGACCAGCAGCAAGTTCAGGCTCAGCAAAAAGTTGATCAAGGCTGACTTTTTGAAATATTGCTTAGACCATGAGTAACCTTAAATACGATTGTCAACTGCCCGGTCTGCCCAAATTGGCCGAAGGTGAGCAAAAAGACACTTCTCTTCCATTACTCATCCTGCTCAAGCGCCGATTGGCAAGGGTGTGGAATTACAGCGTCAAAAGCCGCTTAAAGAGGATCGAAAAATCTTTTATCAAAAGTCCAGCCGCTCTTACTGCAATCCCCGCCGAGAAGTTGAAGGAAGGTGACCGGGTGCGGGTACGCACTGCCGAAGAAATAAAGGCCACTCTTGACCGATGGAACGAATTGAAAGGCTGTGCCTTCCTCTCAGAAATGTGGCAATACTGCGGAACAGAACAGCGAGTTTTGGTGCGTATGGAGCGATTTCTGGATGAGCGGGATTACAAAGTCAAAAAATGTCATGGAATTGTCCTGCTGGAAGGGCTGATGTGCACAGGTACCCCGGTGTTTGGCCGCTGCGACAGGCGCTGTCATTTCTTCTGGCGAGAGGAATGGCTGGAAAAAATCCCCGCAGATAATTTGCCGAATGAAAACGATCAACCAAACCTGCAACAGGGATAACCGTTGAGATTTTCCTTGCACCACCCCCACTCTTTACGCAGCAAATTCGCGCTCAGCAGACCGCAGCCCGTCTCAGCCAAATTATTTATCAAAAGACTTTCCCAAGAAACGACTCTTGTTAAAGCAATGCAAAAAGCTATTTATCAGATGATCAAGAGAACGATTGATATTCTGGGGGCAGCAATCGGTCTTGTGCTGCTCGCTCCCTTCTTCGGCCTGATTGCTTTCCTGATCAAACGCGATTCGCCCGGCCCGGTTTTCTTCTGGTGCACTCGCGCCGGCAGATGGGGCAAGCCCTTCCGCATGTTGAAATTCCGCACCATGTATGAGCATCCCAGCAGTTATCTGGGACCGCCGGTAACCTATGAAGGGGATGAGCGGATAACTCCGATTGGCCGCTGGCTGCGGGATAGCAAAATCAACGAACTGCCCCAATTGTGGAATGTCTTGATCGGGGAAATGAGTCTCGTCGGACCTCGCCCAGAGGATATCCGGGTGGTTGACCAATGGCCGGAGGATGCCAGAGCCGAGATCCTCTCGGTTCGCCCGGGCATCACCAGTCCGGCCAGCATCATCTACCATGATGAAGAACACCGCATTCACCGTGATAATGTGATGGGTGAATACCTACGCTACATTCTGCCGGACAAGATGCGCCTTGACCGGCTGTATGTCCGCAACCAATCCATAACGGCCGACCTCGATATTATTTTCTGGACTCTGGCCATTTTTGTACCAATCGTTGCCAGAGCAAAGATACCCGAGAATTTACTGTTTTTTGGGCCGCTCTCGCGCTTTATCCACCGCTACCTCAACTGGTTTGCGATTGATCTGTTGACCTCCCTGTTCGGGTGTTTTCTGGTGGGGGTACTGGCCAGCGCTGACCTGCCCTCTTATTGGGGAATCCAGCGACTGGTGCTTTTGGCCTCCGGGATGGCATTCTTGTTCAGCAGTGTCAATGCTTTGCTGGGTTTCAATCGAATTGTGTGGAGGTATGCCACTGTTACTGATGGTACCCGTTTGCTTATCTCCACCAGTGTCATTTCGCTGACGGTACTGGTGTTTAATCACCTCCAGTCCGTTTTTGGCTGGCTGCCATTCCCCGCCCTTCCGGCACCTTTGATCTTGAGCATGTGCGCGCTGATTCAAAGCGGCTTGCTGGTCAGCCGCTTCCGCCTGAGGCTGGTCTCTTCACTCTCCAGCCGCTGGTTGAAGTGGCGAAAATATGCAACCGGTGTTGGAGAAAAGGTGGTTATCGTTGGGTTGGGAGGCAGTTTTCACGCTGTCATAGATTTGCTGAGAAGTGAAGCCTTCCATTACCTGTTTCAGATCATCGGGGTGGTGGATGATAACGCCACCTCGCAGGTCGGCATGTGGGTAGAGGGGTGTCTGGTGCTGGGCAGAACATCGGATCTTCCCGAACTGATTCAAAAACATGATGTCGGCATATTGTTTATTGCCGATGAAAACATCTCCCAAGAGACGAAGCAAATGATTTGCAGTTTGCGTCGGGCAAAGACAGACCTGCGGATCGCCAATGCTTCCCAAATTATCCGTACTTTGGAACAACAAATGAGGCAGGCCAATCAGAATCTACCGGATCATCTGGTCTGGTCACCCGAATCAACCCTGTACCTTGCCCTGCACGACCCCCTTACCGAATTGCCTAACCACTACCTGTTTTGCGAACAACTTCAACACGCGCTGGCATTTTCTGCCAGATATCACACCGCCATTGCGGTGCTATTTATCAAGTTAACCCAGCCTCTCCCGCATGAATTCGTCTTAAACAGCATTGAAACTTCAATCTTGCTGAAGCAGGCAGCCAACCGATTGATGACTCTCAAGAGAAAAAGCGATACCTTAGCCCGTATTAGAGAAAACGAGTTCGGTTTGATCCTTGAAAATCTGGTCAATCAAGAAAATGTGCAAATTATTGCAAGACGGATAAAACAAACACTTTCCGAGCCGTTTATCCTCAACAACCGCTGCATCTCACTGAAACCCGAGATCACTCTGTGTTCTAATCTCAGCCCCACCGAAAAAATTGAATTACCGCAGCAGAAACTGGACTGGCTGTTGAGCCACCGCGTTCCGCTGGTCGTAACACAAGGGGATGTTTATGAACTGGGGTGAAAAAAAAGTGCTGGTGACCGGAGCAGGCGGTTTTATTGGCAGCCATCTGGCGGAAAGACTGGTAAGCAAAGGTGCGGCGGTTCGAGCATGGGTACATTACAACTCGCGGGGTGAACCCGGTCTGCTCAAGTTTTTACCTGCTGATACGCTGAAAGGCATTGAAGTTTTTGCCGGTGACCTGCTCAATCCTCATACCGCCTTGAAAGCCTTGGAAGGATGCCAGATGGTCTTTCATCTGGGTGCTTTGATTTCCATTCCGTACTCTTACGTTCATCCCGATGAGGTCGTCCATACCAACCTCTTGGGCACTTTAAATATCCTGATGGCAGCCAGAAAAACCGGTATCGAAAAAGTGATCCACACCTCCACCAGTGAAGTATATGGAACCGCACGTTACGCGCCCATCAACGAAGAGCATCCGCTGCAAGCCCAATCTCCCTATGCCGCCAGTAAAATTGGCGCGGACAAACTGGCTGAAAGCTTTTACCGCTCGTTCGAGTTGCCGGTTGTGATTGTGCGTCCCTTCAACACCTACGGCCCGAGACAATCGGCGCGGGCCGTCATTCCCACAATCATTACCCAGGCGTTGGTCAACAAAAAAGTTTTCCTCGGCAACTTGCAAACCAGCCGTGATTTCACATTTGTTTCCGATACGGTTGAGGGGTTTATCAAAGCCGGTGAAACAGATGGAATTATCGGAATGACCTTTAATCTCGGCAGCGGCCAGGAAATCCGCATTGCAGATCTGGCCGGCTTAATCATTCAAAAAATTGATCCAACAGTTGAACTGGTGACAGAACCACAGCGGTTACGACCACCCAATTCTGAGGTTTACCGCCTCATCTCAGACCATTCGCTTGCCAGCAAGGTATTAGGCTGGCAGCCTGTCATTTCTCTTTCAGAGGGTATTGAGGCAACCATTGCTTGGATCAAAGCCCATTTATCCCTCTATCAGGTTGGAAAATATGAGTTTTAAGGGGTAAACCATGAAAGCGGTCATTTTAGCAGGAGGTAAAGGTACGCGATTGGCCCCCTATACCAAGATCTTGCCAAAACCACTGATGCCGATTGGGGACATGCCAATTCTGGAAGTTATCTTACGGCAGTTGAGTCAGGCCGGAATCCACGAAGTTATTTTGACGGTGGGTCACCTATCAGAACTGTTGCGGGCTTTCTTTCAGGATGGCAGCCGTCTGGGTATCCATATTGAATATTCTTACGAAGACACTCCCCTCGGAACTGCCGGGCCGTTATCGCTGGTGCATGGCCTTGATGACACTTTTTTAGTATGCAACGGTGACGTGCTCACTGACTTGAATTTGTGCGAATTAATTCAATTCCACAAGAGGGAAAAAGCCATTGCTACGATTGCGGTGCATCATCGTCAGGTCAAGATTGATTTTGGGGTGATTGAATGGAACGAAAAGCCTCACATCGCCTGCTATATTGAAAAACCCGTCATTGATTACATGGTCAGCATGGGTATTTATGTTTTTGAGCCTGCTGTGTTAGATTACATACCATACGGCAGGTATCTGGATTTTCCCGATCTGGTCAAAATTCTGCTGGCCGCCGGCGAAAAGGTTGTCGGCTTTCCCTTTGAAGGATACTGGCAGGATCTTGGCAGAGCCGATGATTACGAACATGCCGCCGCCGACTTTGAAAAGATGCGTTCGCGATTCTTTCATGAGGCAAACCCATGAACTGGAGAATACCTCTCGCCGATGTGGATATCGGCAGCGCGGAAATTGCCGCCGTTCAAAAGGTGCTGGAAAGCCGCTGGCTGACAATGGGTTCGGTTACCCGCCAATTTGAACAGGAATTTGCCCGGCAAATGAATGTCAAACATGCTCTGGCAGTGGCCAATGGTACGGCTGCCTTGCACCTTGCCTGTCTGGCGCTAGGAATTGGCCCCGGAGATGAGGTGATCGTTCCATCCTTAACTTTTGTGGCTTCCGCTAACGCCATTCGTTATACCGGAGCAACCCCCGTTTTTGGGGATGTGGTCAGTCTGCTGGATTTGAATATCTCCCCGCTTGCCGTTGAAAAATCTATCAGCCCGCGCACAAAAGCCATCATGGTTGTGCATTATGGAGGGTATCCCTGCGATATGCCCGCCATTCGGGCCATTGCTCAAAAATACAACTTAAAGATCATTGAGGATGCCGCCCATGCCGTAGGCGGGGAATTGGAGGGAATCAGTTTAGGTTGTTGGAGTGATATCGGCTGTTTTAGTTTCTTTTCCAACAAGAATATGACCACCGGGGAAGGCGGTATGGTGGTTACCAATAGCGATGAATTAGCCAACCGACTGGGTCTGTTACGTTCGCACGGCATGACCACCCTCACGTGGGATCGTCATCAGGGCCGCGCCAGTGAATATGATGTGGTCATGCTGGGCTACAATTACCGGCTGGATGAGATTCGCTCTGCGATTGGGCTGGTTCAATTGAGCAAACTGGAAAACAATAACGAACAGCGCCGCAAATTGAGCCATGTCTATCATGCTGCTTTTAATGAGGTGCTTCCTGAGGTAGAATTGCCGTTCAAGGATTACCGCGGTAAAAGCGCCGCGCACTTGCTGCCTGTCTTGCTGCCGGCGGCTGCCAGCCGAAAACAGGTGATGGAATTTCTCAAGAGCCGCGGCATTCAAAGCAGTATTCACTATCCACCCATTCATCTCTTTTCCATCTACCAGACTTTTGCGGGCCAAAATAAACGTTCTCTGCCGGTTACCGAAGAAGTTGGCCGGCGGGAATTAACCCTGCCATTATATCCGGCCATGACTCCGGATGATGTTGCCTTGGTGGTAACCACCCTGAAGGAAGCACTGGAATTCAGTCAGTAACAAAGGTTGTGATGATCTCGTGGTTTCAAACAACGCCCTGAAAATCGGGCGTTTTTCTTTTCCACCATGAAAATTGGCCTTGAAGTTGCATCTGTGATAAAGTACATCTACATACACTCATTATGATTCGTTCAACCTTTACAGGTCTGCTCATGTCCTACCGACGGTTATTAAGTATCGGCATTTTGTTTTGCGCTGTTTTGCTATTTTCTGCCCCGGCTGAACCACCCCTTCTGCCGGCATCCGAGGACGTCAAAAGTGACCTGTGGTCGGCATTCAGCCAGCGGCTGCAATCGGATGCGGACTTCAAGCCGCTGGCTTTTGAACTGTTCACCCCCGAACTGGACACCGCTTTTCTCACCGCTGATGGTCAAACGGCTGTGTTATGGCTGGCGCTGCGCGATGATTACGGCCGGCGGCTGGCAACCGAACCCGGGCTGGCGCTGGCCCGCCGGACTGCGGCGGGCTGGCAAATCTTACTGCCCGCTGATGCCGCCTGGAAGGAAGTTTTCGCATCCCTGCCTCAGCAATCCCTCCCCAGCGAAATTCAA
>DLXG01000200.1 GCA_003448875.1 Anaerolineaceae bacterium | reverse complement strand
GAAAGGGAAATTGAGCAGCCCGAAACCTGACTCTGGAAAGAGGAATTGGAACATGGGACAATTTGGATTTGAAACATTGGTGTTGATTTTGCTGGTGGATGTGCTGATTCTGGCAGGGGCGGTCTATCTACTGACCCGCTACTTTGCCGATAAGTTCAAAAAAGATCAGCAAAATAAGGCGGATGCGGTGTTGCTGCAAGCCAACGAAAAGGCACGCGAGATCGAACTGGAAGCCAAGGATAAAGCGTTGAAAGCCTTGCAGGAAGCCGAGGTGGAAATCAACCGCCGCCGCATGGAGATCAACCGCGAAGAAGACCGTTTGCAAAAACGGCGCGCAGAACTTGACCAGCGGTTTGAGCGTTTGGAACAGCGTGAACAGGCAGTCAATAAACGCCAGTCGGCAGTAGATAAACGCCTGAACGAAGTTGAAAAAATGTACGAGCAGCAAATGGCGGAATTGCAGCGCATTGCTCAAATGTCCGTTGAAGAAGCCCGGGCGGTGTTGCTGCAAGAAGCCGAAAAAGAAGCCCGCGCCGATATGGCGCGCATCATCCGGCAGATTGAAGCAGAGGCACGCGCTGAAGGTGAGAAACGCGCCCGAGAGTTAATTGCCGAGTCGATTCAGCGGGTGGCATCCGATCATGTTGTCAGCGTTACAACTTCGGTGATTTCCCTGCCCAACGAAGAAATGAAAGGGCGCATAGTCGGAAGAAACGGGCGTAATATTCGAGCATTTGAGCAGGCTGCCGGCGTGGATGTGATTGTGGATGACACGCCCGAAGCAGTTACCATCTCTTGTTTTGACCCGGTCAGACGAGAGGTCGCCCGCCGTGCCCTGGAGCGTTTGATTGTGGATGGGCGCATTCATCCGGCTCACATTGAAAAAGTGCTCGGCGAAGAACAGAAAGAAGTGGATAAAAGCATCATCGAAGCCGGCGAAGAAGCCGCTTATGATGCTGGTGTAACCGGTTTGCACCCTGAAGTGATTAAAGTCCTCGGCCGCTTGAAGTACCGTACCTCGTATGGGCAAAATCAACTGGCCCATGCTGTGGAAGTGGCCAAACTTTCGGCGGTGCTGGCGGCGGAGCTGGGCGCAGATGTGGATGTGTGCCGCATGGGCGGTTTGCTGCATGATTTAGGGAAAGCCATGGATCACAACACGGACGGCACACACGCCATGATTGGAGCGGAGTTTGCCAAACGCTACGGCGTACCGGCCAAAGTGGTCAACATTATTGCCTCGCATCATCACGAGGTTGAGCAGGAAAGTGTGGAAGCGATCATCGTGGAGGCAGCCGATGCAATTTCAGGGGCTCGACCGGGTGCCCGGCGCGAAGATCTGGAACAGTACATCAAACGCCTGCGGGCATTGGAGGAAATTGCCAATTCCTTCAAGGGTGTTAGCCAGAGTTACGCCATTCAGGCCGGGCGGGAAGTCCGCATCATCGTCCGTCCTGAGGATATTGACGATCTGGCTGCTACCCGACTGGCGCGGGATATTGCCAAAAAGATTGAAGAAACCATGCAATACCCCGGTCAGATTAAGGTAACTGTGATTCGCGAAACGCGGGCAGTGGATTACGCCCGTTAAACCTGCCAGCCATGAAGCAGTTGTTGCAAAACCTGCGGGATGGGAAAGCCGCTGTTGTAGACGTGCCGGTACCGACGCCGAAACCCGGCACGGTACTGGTACGCAACGCGGCCTCTTTGATTTCTGCCGGTACCGAACGCATGGTGGTGGATTTTGCCGGAAAAAGTCTGCTCGGTAAAGCGCGTTCGCGCCCAGACCTTGTCCGTCAGGTTTTGGATAAAGCCCGGCGCGAAGGTGTCATCACAACCCTTGAAGCAGTTTTCAACCGCCTGGATCAACCGATGGCATTGGGCTATTCCTCTGCTGGTACGGTGGTAGCCGTTGGCGCGGGAGTGGATGGGATCAAGCCGGGTGACCGGGTGGCCTGTGCCGGCGGAGGTTATGCCGTACATGCCGAATATGTGGTTGTTCCCAAACACCTGCTGGCGGTGTTGCCAGAGCAGGTTGATTTTGAAAGCGCGGCGTTCACCACACTGGGTGCGATTGCCTTACACGGTTTTCGGCTGGCGGAAACACAAATTGGGGAGCGGGTTGCGGTCATCGGCTTGGGATTACTGGGATTACTCAGTGTGGGAATCGCCCGTGCGGCGGGTTGTTCAGTCTTTGGGGTGGATTTAGACCAACAACGCATCGCGCTTGCCGAACAGATGGGGGCGGTTGCGGTGAATCGCTCCATTGCAGAAGAGACCGGACGTTCGTTAACAAATGGACGTGGTTTTGATGCGGTGCTGATCTGTGCGGATACCCCCAGCAACGACCCGGTGGAACTGGCGGGTTGGCTGGCACGTGAACGGGGTAAGGTTATCGCAGTAGGGGCAGTGGGTATGACACTGCCGCGTAAGGTCTACTACGAAAAGGAACTTCAATTGATCGTTTCCCGTTCCTACGGGCCGGGCCGCTATGACCCGCAATACGAGGAAGGCGGAATAGATTATCCGTTTGGGTACGTGCGCTGGACTGAGGGCAGGAACTTGCAGGCGGTTGTAGAACTGCTTGCCAGCGGGAAACTGAATGTCCAACCACTCATCAGCCACCGCTTCCCCATCGAACAGGCCGAGACGGCTTATGAACTGATCAGCGGAAAGAGCCATCAGCCGTTCCTAGGCGTTTTGCTGACTTACCCCCAATATGATGCAAGCACATCCCCAGCGAGGCGGGTAGAAGTAACGCCGCAAACTGCACCTGTTGAGGGGCTGCCCGGCTTAGGGGTGCTGGGCGCAGGAAATTACGCCACGGCAGTTTTTTTGCCGGTGGTGCAAAAGACCGACGGAGTGCAGAAAGTTGGCATTGCTACTGCCAGCGGATTGAGTGCCCGCCACGCCGCTGAACGCTACGGTTTTGGCTTTGCCAGTTCGCAGGAAAATGATATTCTTGGCAACCCGCAAGTACAAATTGTGGCCATTTTGACCCGTCATCAGCATCATGCCCGGCAGGTGATGCAGGCTTTGCAGGCCGGTCAGCATGTGTTTTGTGAAAAACCGCTGGCCATTACCTCAGAAGAAGTGGATGTCATTCAACAACTTTTGACTCATCAACCTCTGCCACTATTAACGGTCGGCTTCAACCGCCGTTTTGCGCCGTTTTCCCAAAAATTGCTTGAATTTTTCTCTGGGCGACAGGAGCCGCTCTTTATCCAATACCGCGTTAATGCCGGTTACCTGCCTTTGACTCACTGGCTGCACGACCCGCAGCAGGGCGGCGGACGGATTGTTGGGGAAGGGTGCCATTTCATTGATTACCTGACTTTTCTGGTGGGCAAACCGCCTGTGCGGGTGCGCACGGTTGGCTTACCGGATGGTGAACGCTACCGGCAG
>DLXG01000157.1:992-24688 GCA_003448875.1 Anaerolineaceae bacterium | reverse complement strand
GAAACTCGCCGCGTGGATGGCTTTGTGCTTTCGGGGGTGGAATACAACGATCCGCGGGTGTTATTTTTACTCGATCAAAAATTTCCTTTTGTAGCCTTTGGCCGTTCCAATCCCGAATTGCGCTTCCCCTCCATTGATGTGGATGGCGGATTTGGTTTGCGGCTGGCAACCGAACACTTGTTGAATCAAGGCCACCGGCGGATTGCAGCGCTGGCCTGGCCTGTCGAATCACGGGTGGGCAACAACCGCATGGAAGGGTATTTTGCGGCGATGCGCTCCGCTGGTATTGAACCGCTGCCCGAGTGGATCCAACGTGGCGAGGGTCGCTATGCTTTTGGTTACGAGGCGACCAGAAAATTGCTGGAACTGCCGGAGGAAATTCGCCCTACCGGTATCGTTTGCCTGAATGATTATATGGCGGTTGGTGCCATCAAAGCCGTACAGGATGCTGGTTATCGGGTCGGCAGTCAAGTTGCCGTGACCGGCTTCGATGATACCCCAATTGCGCAGTATCTGACCCCGCCGCTGACTTCTGTGCGCCAGCCGGTTTGGGAGATTGGGGAACGGCTGATTGCAATGTTGTTAAATTTACTGGAAGCAAAAAGTGCCGGGCAAGAATTTGAAACAGTCCTGATGCAGCCGCAACTGGTCATTCGGTCTTCCAGCCGACTGGTTGAGCAAGAACATTCCATATCCGAGGAGGTGATCAGAGATAACCGATAAAAGACCCCCGAACATTTCTGCTTTTAATTTGCTGGCGACAAATGAAGCCACCCCTCCATGCTCCTGCCAGGGATCGAGTCGGGGTGGCTTCGGCAGGGCGGCTGATGTTCAGCCCACCTGTGTTTGAGTATATCACCACTTTTTGAGGGAAATGAGTTTTTCCCAATCTCAGTTCAGGAGAAGAAAGGTCATGAAAACCCTGTTGAAATGGTTCGTCCCCCTGATGGTTCTCAGCCTGCTGCTGGCAGCCTGCCAGCCTGCGGCTACCCCCACCCCCGAAAAAGTGATTGAGACGGTTACGGTGGAGAAAGAAAAGGAAGTCGTCAAGACGGTTGAGGTTGAAAAGCCAGCCGAACGCGCGGTGGTGCGTCTTTCCGGTTGGGCAGCCAGCCCGGAAGAAACTGCGCTGCTGCAATCCATTCTGCTGGATTTCACGGTGGAAAACCCCGATATCGTTGTCAAGTACGAGCCCATCACGGGTGACTACTGGCAGCAACTGAAAACCTCAATCGCTTCGGGCGTTGAACCGGATGTTTTCTACATGGATATCTTCCAGTTCCCGGCTTTCGTGCGCGATGAAGTCCTGCTGCCGATTGACGATTTGATGGCAAAAGAAGGCGTTAAGCGCGAAGATTTCATCCCCTCTTTGATTGATGCCTTCTCCGAGGGGGGTGTTACCTACGGTATCCCCAAGGACTTCAACACGCTGGGTTTGTTCTACAACAAAGACCTGTTCGCTCAGGCAGGTATTGCCGAACCCACCGATGATTGGACCTGGGATGATCTGAAAGCAGCTGCTGAGGCACTTTCTAATCCCGCCAATAATATCTACGGCTTGGGTGTGCCGGCCGATCCGGGTCGCTTCCCCATCTTTGTTTTCCAGAACGGCGGCGCAATCATGACCGAGGATTACAGCGATACCCTGCTCGATTCGCCGGCAGCCATTGAAGCCGCAACTTTCTACACCGACTTCCGCAAGAATCAGATCGGTGCCATTCCGGCGGATGTGGGTGAAGGCTGGCAGGGGACGGTATTCGGCAAAGGCCAGTTTGCCATGGTTTACGAAGGCGGCTGGTTGATCCCTTACCTCAAGCAGCAATTCCCCAATATCAACTACGGCGTAGTCACCCCGCCGGCCGGGCCGAAAGGTGAAGGTAACCTGATCTTCACGGTTGCCTACGTCATTTCGCGCAACAGCAAGAATCCCGAAGCCGCCATGCGGGTGATCAACTACCTGACCAGCGAGAAGGCTCAAACCAAGGTTTTGGAAAGCGGGTTTGCTTTACCCACTCGCCTTTCGTTGCAGAATAGTGAATATCTCAAGACCAATCCGGCATCCAATGCGATCTTCCGCGGTGCGTTGCAGGGAGCCCGTCCATTCGTGTGGGGGCTGGTTGGCTCGGATGTCAACGAGCAGATGGGTAAGGCCTTGGAGCGCATCTATCTGGAAAATCAGGCTGTAGATGCCTCGCTCAAGCAGGCGGCGCAGGTAATCCGCCAGAAGATTGCCGAAGTCAAGTAATGCGGTTGTGCTGGAGAGGGTCAGCCGCGTTCAAGGCTGACCCTCTCCATAAATGGAGGATGGAGGAATGGCACAAACGGTATCCACTCGTCCAGCAGGATTGTTCCGGCGCGGGAATAACCCGGAAAAACGTAAAAAAAGAAGCGAAGCCCTCACTGCCTACGTTTTCTTACTGCCGTATTTGTTCATCTTTTTGACTTTTACCGTTTTCTCGATCGGCTATGCTTTTTATCTATCATTTACTCGTTACAACCTGCTGCGTCCCCCGGAATGGTGGGGATTGGAAGGCTACCGCCGGGTTTTGTGCCTCGAATCCTTGCTGCCGCGCGGTGAGGATGCGCCGCCGCTAGTCTGTGATGATCTTTTCATCAAGAAAGCCCTTCCCAATACCGTCAAATACACCTTGATCGTAGTGCCGACTCAAACGGTCTTGAGCCTGATTCTGGCGTTCGCCATGGATCAGAAATTGCGTTTCCGGCGTTTGTTCCGCACCATTTACTATCTGCCGTCAGTTACTTCTTCCGTGGTGATCTCATTGATCTTTGTGTGGTTGTTCAGCCCGTTAGGAATTGTCAATCAGATCTTTCACCTCAATATCAACTGGCTGAATGACCCGCGTTACGCGTTTTACACCATTATGATTTTGAATGTATTCACCACCAGCGGCACGTTGATGTTGATCTTTTTAGCCGGTTTGCAGGATATTCCAACTGCCATCTACGAGGCCGCCTCGATTGACGGCGCCAACAAGTTTCAGACCTTGCGGTATATCACCATTCCAATGTTACGGCCGGTGGTGTTTTTTGTGGTCACGGTGGGGTTAATCGGTTGTTTTCAAGTGTTCGATCAAATTTATGTAATGACCTCCGGTGGGCCGCTGGATTCGACCACTACTGTGGCTTATTTGATTTACAAGTGGGCTTTCCGCGATACCACCGTCAAGATGGGTCAGGCAGCCGCCTTATCCTTTATTCTAGCGCTGATCATTCTGGTATTCACACTCATCCAGCGGCGGATTATTGAAGGCAGCGGCAGCGTTGGCTCGGCATAAGAGAGGTGGAATCATGGCAACCATTACTCAAACCGTTTCTAAAAAAGCGTCATTTTCGGATATGCTGATTGCGTTTTTAGACCGCATTAAGACCCCCGTGTTTTATGCAATTTTGATTGGTTGGGCAATTCTTTGTATTGCGCCGCTGTATTTCACGCTCGTGTTCAGCCTCAAACCGGTTGCCAATGTGTATGACCCGCCGCTGTTCTGGCCTGTTCCATTCAGTCTGGAAAACTTTCGGGATGTGATCGGCGCATTGCCGCTCTTTCCGCGCTGGTTGTTAAACAGCACCATCATTTCGATAGTGGTTACCGTGGCACGGGTGTTATTCTGTGCCATGGCGGGTTATGCATTTGCCCGCATGGAATTTCCGCTGAAAAAGTTTTTGTTCACTGCTTTGTTGATTTCGATGATGATTCCCGGGCAGGTAACCCTGATTCCAAACTTTCTGGTAGTTGGCCCGGGCATTATCCGCGGTGGCTTAAAAATTGGCGATGTAACCATCCCAACCGGCTTCGGTTTGATGGATAATCTGGGCGGTGTGATTTTGCCGGGAATTGTGGCTGCCTTTGGCATCTTTATGATGACCCAGTTCTACAAGAGCATCCCCAAAGAACTGGAAGAAGCGGCCATGATTGACGGATTGGGGCGCTTTGGAATTTTCTTTCGGATCGTTTTGCCGATCAGCACCACCCAATTGCTGACACTGGCCCTGCTGACTTTTCAGGGTGAATGGAACAGTTTTATGTGGCCGCTGACGATCCTGCGCACGCCGGAAAACTTTACCTTGCCCATTGGATTGAACTGGTTCCGCGGCGAGTACTATACGTTGATCTCGAAGGTACTGGCAGGTTCTCTGTTCAACACCCTGCCGATATTGATCATCTTCTTCATCTTCCAACGCTACTTCACCCAGAGTATTGCCGGTACGGGGTTGAAGGAAGGCTGAGATCCTATATTACTGTACATTGAGGGTTAACTTTATGCTGAATGATCGCAACTGGTTCGTCACCGAAGATTGTTTTGATCTAAACCGTCAGAATCATGCCGAAACGATTTTTACGATTGGCAATGGTTACCTTGGTACACGCGGTGCCCATGAAGAGCGCTACCGCGGTGAAGAGCGGACAACTTTCATACATGGGGTTTTCGATGATGTGCCCATTGTGTTTACTGAACTGGTCAATGCCCCGGACTGGCTGGACTTAAGCCTCTGGCTGGGCGGAGAGCGGTTTTGCCTGACGGAGGGTGAAATTCTGGCCTATCAGCGTCAATTGGACTTACGGAATGGTTTATTGACCCGCCGGGTTGACTGGCGCAGCCCGGCCGGGATGCGCTGGCAGTTGACCTTTGAGCGTTTTGCCAGTCTGGATAACCCCCATCTGGTATGTCAGCGGGTCATCATAAAAGCCCTTGCGGATAGTTCGCTTGAAGTTCGTTCCACCTTGAGCGGTGAAGCGGATAACCTGAATTACAAGCACTGGGATTGGATTGGGCAGGGAATTGAAGGAAACCGGGCCTGGCTGCATTTACGCACCCGTGCAACCGGCATTGAATTGGGTACAGCCACGCGTTTGATAATTTGCGGCGGCAGCGGTTATGAGCAGATAGGGTGGGATACCCGTAACGCACCCACCCTGGTCAACCGATTGGAGGTAAAGGGTGGACAGACGGTTGAAATCGAAAAGATCACTGCTTTTTACACTTCGCGGGATACTGCCGAGCCGCAAAAGGCTGCCCGTCAGGTGCTGGAAACCCTCCCCGAGCGGGCATGGAATGATTTGTGGCAGAGTCATGCCCGTGCCTGGGAGCGCGAGTGGGACGCCTGCGATGTGTTAATCGAGGGTGATGACCGCGCCCATCTTGCGGTGCGTTTCAGCCTGTTTCAGTTACTGGCGGCAGCTTCCCGTCAGGATGAGCGGGTCAGCATTGGCGCGAAGGCACTCTCCGGTTACGGTTATCGCGGTCATGTATTCTGGGACACGGAAATCTTCATGCTGCCTTTCTTTACCTACACCCGCCCGGAAATCGCGCGTAATCTGCTTTCCTACCGTTATCACACCCTTGCCGGAGCACGCCAGAAGGCTCGTGAAAATGGCTTTAAAGGTGCTCAATTTGCGTGGGAAAGCGCTGCTACTGGCGAGGAGGTCACTCCCACGTGGGTGCCGCATCCTACTGACCGGACGAAATTGATTCGCATCTGGACAGGGGACATACAAATTCATATTTCAGCGGATGTGTGTTACGCCATCTGGCAATACTGGCAGGCAACCGCTGATGATGAATTTATGGCAGAACGGGGAGCAGAGATCTTTCTGGATGTGGCTCGTTTTTGGGCCAGCCGCGCTGAGTGGAACGCTGAGCGTGGATGCTACGAATTTACGGATGTAATCGGGCCCGATGAATACCATGACCATGTGGACAATAATGCCTATACCAATGCGCTGGCACGCTGGAATCTTATCACCGCGCTGGAAATACTGACATGGCTGGAGGGTTATCGTCCGCATAAAGCCGCCCAACTGAAACAGCAACTTGAATTGAGCGAACCCGAACTGGCTCACTGGCGGGAAGTAGCGGAAAAAATCTACTGGAAGCAGGATTCACAGACCGGTTTAATTGAGCAATTTGAGGGCTATTTCCAACGCCGGCAGATTGACCTGCAAGCACTTGAACCGCGCACTCAATCCATTCAATCCTTGCTGGGCATTGAAGGGGCCAGTGAAGCCAATATCCTCAAACAGCCGGATGTGGTCATGCTGGCTTATTTGCTGCCGGATCTTTTCGATGAGAAAACATTACAGGCTAATTATGAGTATTACTCGGCCAGAACGGATCATACCTTTGGTTCGTCGCTCGGGCCGGCGATTCACGCGATTATCGCCTGCCGGGTGGGAAAAGCGGATGAGGCGTATGAACACTTCATGCGGGCAGCATTGGCCGATTTAGAAGACGTCCGCGGCAACGCCCATGACGGCATTCATGCTGCCTCGGCCGGCGGCATCTGGCAGGCGGTTGTGTTTGGTTTTGGCGGATTGAGATTTGATCCGCAAGGACCGACAACCTCGCCCTGTTTACCCCGCCACTGGAAGCGGCTGGCATTCCGGCTGATGTACCGCGGTCGGCGGTTTGAGATTGATTTGACTAACCCGCAAGCAACGGCAGGTGAGGGATGATCCGTGCATTTCTGTTCGATCTGGATGGGGTGCTGACCGACACCTCCGAATTTCATTATTTGGGCTGGAAGCGGCTGGCAGATGAATTGGGGCTGCCGTTCGACCGTCAAAAAAATGAAGCTTTGCGAGGTGTCTCGCGCCGCGAATCGCTGTTGTTGCTGCTGGATGGACGCCCGGCCACTGAAGAAGAAATGAGCGAGTGGATGGAACGTAAAAACCGTTACTACATCGAATATGTATCCAACATGAGTCCGGAAAACTTGTTGCCGGGAGCATTAGAACTGCTCAAAGAACTGCGTCAGGCCGGCTACAAAGTAGCGATTGTGTCTTCCAGCAAAAATACTCCGCTGGTATTGGAACGCTTACAAATAGACCAATGGCTGGACGCGGTAGTGGACGGAAACGCTCCGGGGCGTAGTAAACCGGCACCGGATTTGTTTCTGCTGGCTGCCGAACGTTTGGGGGTTGAACCGGCGGAATGTCTGGTGGTTGAGGACGCCGAAGCGGGTATTGCAGCCGGCAAAGCCGCGGGAATGCGAACGCTGGGCTTGGGTCCGCCTGAGCGGGTCGGCATGGCCGATGTTCAACTGCCGGATTTGCAAGGGGTTACGCTTGCCCGCTTGCGGGAATTGATTCCTGATCTTTAAGAAGATCCTAAACCCTCCCGCCGATATTCTGGCGGGAGGGTTATTTTCACCTTTCAGGGGATAAAGGTGAATGTGGAAGTAACTGCTTCGTATAGCCGATTAAGGTCGGATTCGACGCTGGGTTCGTCAATTGGGAAGAAAATCAATTGATAGAAGAACCCATTGTGCAGGGCAAAGACAATCCGCGAACTCAGCCGTCCGGGCACCGGTTCCAAAACCTCGGCCGGTTCTCCAGCCAGCATGATTTGAGTCTGGCGCAGGGTAACCGGCGAATTGGGCCCCTCAAACTGTTTCCTGAATTCACTGACCAGTTTTTCCAGAGTGGCATCGCTTACGGCCGGTCCGCTGAAAATATCCATACGGGCAAGCACTTCTTCGGGGTTGGATGGATTTTTAGGGCGAGCAGTCACCGCTGCCAGTCCAGCCGGATCGGGGATGAAATCGGACGGGTAGGCGAAGCAAAAGCCGTCTGTGAAATCTACATAACTGTTCATGCCCTCCTGCTGGCAGCGAGCGGGGACTTTCTTTTCTGATTCACGGACATCGGGCAGCATCGTACCCCGATTGACCCGCACCTGATTTCCGTTCTGGTCGGTGCGCACTTCCAGAATGTTGCCGTTGACCTCAATCAATAAGCGGTAACCGGGCGTGATGACCTGAAGGCACATCTCATCGGGCGATGCCAGACCCAAACAACCATCCGGCCATTCCACCGGTGAAATCTCAATTAACTTAACCTCTTTCTCTGAAACCCGGATTTGCTCGGCAATCATTGTACGTACTTTTTCGAAGATCATTTCAGCCTCTTCCTGCGGGATAATGATCCCAATGGTTGGCAGGGGAGTGGTTTGCTCAGGTACGGGTGAGAGAGTATGATCAATGATCGGGGTTTGTCTGGCTTCTTGTGTGGCTGCACCCTGTTCTGGGAGAATTTCTGAAGGGGCACAGGCTGAAATCAACAACAGGCAACCAACCACTACACTGATAAACCATCGCTTAATCATGGGGGAATCCTCCATCAAGCTCAATTTTCGGGCTTATCTCATTCGAAATAGAAGTACACAATCAAGACGCATTTGGGATGACAGGGGTTCCCGATGAATTATAGTGAGATTACCTTTTCAGCCTTTTGGAAGGTTTCCAGAATATCAGCCATGCTGCCCACAATGCCCACCTCCACCTGATCTTTCAATCCGAAGTAATCAAGGCAGGTGCTGCATAAGATCAGTTCGACCCCTCTGTTTTCCAACTCTTTGAGTAAATCCATAACCGGTGAATCCTTACAGGCCAGTTTGACGCCTTCGGTGTAAAAAAGGATTTTTGCAGGCAATTCAGCGGATTGAAGAGTCAAACTGAGGTACTTGACTGCCAGCGTTTGCTGTAACTCGGACGGTGCGCTGCCCAAACCATCGCGAGTGAACAATAGGACAGTGGTGTTTCCCATGAATTTATCCTCCGCGTCTTTTAGTTGATTTTACCGGAGAAACCCATAATTTATATGAATTTTTTCTAATATATTGACAAAAATTACCTTATTAGGTATATATAGCCCGTCCCAACCTGACCTTACCCATTCAGGAGTTATTGAATGAATAAAAACCGATACTTTCTATTTGTGCCGCTCATGGTGGCTTTGCTGGCTGGCTGCGCTTCTTTTACGGCTTCTTCTCAGGCCGAAGATGCCGGCAGGCTGGTGATTTATTCCGGACGCAGCGAGAGTCTGGTAGCGCCGGTGATCGAGCAATTTTCTCAGGCCAGTGGTGTCAAGGTTGATGTTCGGTACGGAAATACCGCCGAACTGGCTGCCACCCTTCTGGAAGAGGGTAAAAATTCACCGGCAGATATTTTCTATGCCCAAGATCCGGGTGGATTGGGCGCAGTTGCCATGGCTGGGCTGCTGGCCGAATTACCCGAAGAATTGTTGAACAAGGTAGACAATCGTTTCCGCTCTGAGGATGGTTTATGGGTTGGCATTTCCGGCAGGGTGCGGGTGGTTGTCTACAATACTCAACGCCTCCAGCCGCAAGATTTACCTCCCGACCTGTTCGGGTTTACCGATCCACGTTGGAAAGGGAAAATTGGCTGGGCCCCGACCAATGCTTCTTTTCAGGCGATGGTGACGGCCATGCGTCAGATGTGGGGCGAAGAAAAAACCCGAGCATGGCTGACAGGTATTCTGGCCAACCAGCCGGTTGTGTATGATGGAAATACGGCCATTGTAGCGGCGGTTGGCAGCGGTGAAATTGAGGTTGGCTTTGTCAACCATTATTACCTTTATCGTTTTCTGAAAGAACAAGGCGAGTCATTTCCGGCGCGCAATCACTTCTTGAATAACGGCGGGCCGGACTCGCTGGTGTTGGTTTCTGGAATTGGCCGGCTGGCATCCGGTAAAAATGAGGAAAATGCTCTGAAATTCATCAATTTTTTGCTTTCACCGGTTGCCCAGCAGTATTTTGCCGGGCAGACCTTCGAATATCCGCTGGTGGCGGGCGTTCAGATGCAGGCCGGGTTGACCCCTCTGGAGAATATGAACGCGGCCAATATTACAGTGGATCAACTGGCAGATTTGGAGGGTACTTTGACTTTGCTGAGGGATACAGGAGTGCTTCCCTGACAAATGTTGAGAGACTGGGTTAACACAATGCGGTTTGGGACGATCTCATCGCCACCAGCGCGGGGTGCCTGGTTATACCTGCCCGCTGCGCTGGTGGCGCTGGCCATGACATTGCCGTTAATTTACCTGATTGTGCGCGCCAGTACGGCCGGTATCTCTGCCTGGAACTGGCTTCTGCGAATACAGACCATCCAAATCATCGGGCAGAGCATTGGTCTGGCGCTGGCAGTGATGCTGGCCGCCCTGTTGTTGGGTATCCCGCTGGCATGGCTGGTGACGCGCAGTGATTTAGTCGGACGAAAGATCTGGTCGGTTTTGCTTCCTCTTCCTCTGGTAATTCCCAGTTATGTGGCAGCCTATTTGTTTGTTTCGTTTTTTGCACCACGCGGTCTGCTTCAACAAATGCTGGAAGGCTGGCTGGGGATTGAACGGCTGCCCTCTGTGTACGGATTTTGGGGCGCGTGGCTGGTATTGACTTTGATGACCTACCCCTATGTGTTCATGGCGGCGCGGGCAGTTCTCAGCCGGAGTGATCGTTCATTGGAAGAAGCGGCGCGAAGTTTGGGCTACTCCCCGCTGGAAACCTTTTGGAAGGTAACCCTGCCGCAACTGCGGCCGGCCCTGGCGGCCAGCAGCCTGCTGGTGGGTTTATATGTGCTGCGTGATTTTGGCGCAGTTTCGATTTTGCGCTTTTCCACTTTTACGCGTGCCATTTATTTGCAGTACCAATCCTCAATTGACCGTTCAACGGCGGCGTTATTAGCGCTGGTTTTGATTTTGATCACTATTGGTTTTTTGATTGCTGAACAGCGCTTCAGGCGCTCTGCCGCAGAATACCCTCATACGGCTGCCCGCCCGCCTGAATTGACTCGGCTGGGGCGCTGGCAGGTGCTGGGATTGGCTCTGGTGGGGATAACCTTACTGCTGGGGTTGTTTTTTCCCGCCGGGGTGCTTTTCTACTGGCTGGTGCGCGGCCTCGCGGCCGGGGGGCAAGTCAACCACTGGCTGCGGCCTTTTTGGGGGTCGGTGAGTGCGGCCGGGCTGGCGGCTGGTGCAACGGTTTTACTGACCTTTCCGGTTTCAATCCTTTCCGTCCGGCGGAAGAGCATTTTCAGTCAAGTGCTGGAAAAGTGGAGTTATATCGGATATGCCGTACCCGGCATTGTGGTGGCGCTGGCGCTGGTCTTTTTCGGGGCCAATTTTGTGCCGGGTCTGTACCAGACCCTCTTCATGCTTTTGTTCGCGTATGTGATTTTGTTCCTGCCACAAGCGATGGGCAGTATTCAGGCTTCCCTGCGGATGGTGCAGCCGAGTCTGGAAGAGGCTGCGGCAAGCCTTGGTGAAAATCCGTTGAGGGTATTTCAAAGAATAACCCTTCCCTTGATCATGCCGGGTGTGGGTGCGGCGGCTGCGCTGGTGTTCTTAACTGCTATGAAGGAGCTGCCCGCCACTCTGTTGCTTGCACCAATTGGTTTTTCCACGCTTGCAACGCAGATATGGGGGGCAGTTTCGGAGGCTTATTTTGCGCGGGCAGCCGCTCCGGCGCTCATCCTCATCCTCACTTCCTCAATATCAATGTACTTGATCAATCTTCACTCCATGAATGAAGGATCATCGCAAAGACAATGAAAGAACCCTTTGTTGAATGTATTCAATTAGAAAAAGCCTATTCGACTCAAATTGCGGTACGAGGAGTAAATCTCACTGTACATGAAGGTGAGATTCTCGCTGTGGTGGGCCCCAGTGGCTGCGGCAAAACCACCACCTTGCGCTTAATTGCCGGATTTGAACGACCCGACCGGGGTGAAATCTTAATGCTGGGCAAGCCGCTCAGCCAGGCAGATACATTTATCCCCCCTGAAAAACGTGGGATTGGAGTTGTGTTTCAAGATTACGCGCTCTTTCCACACCTGACTGTTTTTGAAAATGTTGCCTTTGGGCTGCGTAAACAACCCGCCTCACAGATCAAACATCGGGTGAACGAGATGCTGGCACTGGTGGGTCTGACCCACCATTCCAAGAGGATGCCGCATGAACTTTCGGGTGGAGAACGCCAGCGGGTGGCGTTGGCGCGGGCGCTGGCTCCGCGGCCAAACCTCTTGCTACTGGATGAGCCCTTTTCCAGCCTGGATATGGAGTTGAGATTAAAGTTGAGGGAGGAAGTCCGCTCTCTGCTCAAGCAACTTCACCTGACGGCTCTGTTCGTTACGCACGATCAGGAGGAGGCGTTGTACATGGGTGACCGGCTGGCGGTGATGAATCAGGGCCTCATTCAACAGGTGGATTACCCGGAGCGTGTCTTTTCGCATCCGGCCAATCGCTTCGTAGCGGAGTTTATGGGGAATGCAAACCTGTTGCCCGGTAAAGTGGTTGAAGGGGGGATTGAAACAGAAATTGGCCTGATCCAGCAGCCGGTCGAATTGCCGCCGGGCAGTCCGGTAGAACTGGCGGTACGGGCGGATGATCTGGCTTTTGATCTTTCTGGCAAAACGAATGGAGTAATTCTCTCGCGCACGTTCAAAGGAGTGTTGAATGTCTACAAAATTCGCCTGCAATCCGGGCTGGTGGTAGAGGCTTTTCAGCCGCATTACCGCTTCTTCCCGGAGGGTCAGCCGGTGCGGATTTTTGCGGATGCCGGGCATGAACTGGCCTGCTTTCACAATGGGGTTGCTGTATCGGCGGAAAATCATATTCCTGTCAAGGTAAGATAGAAATGTCACTGTCAATGCAAAATAGAAATGTCCCCCTTGACAGGCTTAACAAAGGCTGATATAAACTCATCATTACTTTGATCCTACGAAAGGAGAGGCGTTTTATGTGTTTGGCAGTATCGGTGCTTGTTTACAATCGAGCCGTATGGGCGCGCCTGCCTTTCGGGAGGGCCTGCTGATTCTGTTTTCCTGAAAAACAAGATTATGTGTGGCCACGGGCGTGCTCATCCCCGTGGTTTTTTAATTCCGGCTGTTCGTGAAGTAAAATGCCATCTGGCATTGTTGCAGCATGTCACCGGTTTTAATTGCCTGATTTAATTTGGCAAGAGAAAGAAATGGTCACCAGCCACGGGAGATTTCGGGGCTGGTGTTTTGATTTATAAGGAAATTCAACCATGTTTCATCACGATGGTGAGTCAGAACTTTTGGGCGTAATCACCAAAAAAACGAATATGATGTTTGAGGTCTGGGTAGAGGATCGGCTTATCCGGGGCAGGCTGGCTGGTGGCTTTAAGCACAATCAAAACCAGCGCTCAGCGAAGCAAACTTATACTGCATCCGTACCGGCAATTACCGTAGGTGATGAGGTGCGTGTCCGGTTGGTAAGCGCAAGTGAAGCGGTTATCACGGCTTTATTGCCGCGCCGCAGCAGTTTTGGCAGGCGGGCAGCGCTGGCTATGCCGGATAAATACCCCCATGAACAGGTGATCGCGGCAAATGTGGATCAAATGCTGGCAATCTTCTCTGCGGCTGAACCTGCCCCTCACTGGAATTTGCTTGACCGCTACCTTGTGGCTGCTGAAGATGCCGGTTTGAAGGCATTGATCTGCATCAGCAAAGTAGATTTGCTCGAACAACAGAGCGAAGACTATCAACAAGAAACCTTACAGATAGCAGATGATTTTCGCCGGATTGGTTATCCCGTACTTTTTACAAGTACACGAACGGGCGAGGGTCTGGAAGAATTGTGTGCCTGCCTTTCAAGGCGTGTCTCGTTAATGATTGGAAAATCGGGAGTGGGCAAATCTTCTTTGATAAACGCGCTTCTACCGGAAATGCAGTTAAGAACGGGCGTGGTAAATCCAACTACCGGTAAGGGCCGGCATACGACAACGCATCTGGAAATGATCCGACTGGCAGGAGGAGGAGCAGTAATTGACACTCCCGGTATGCGTGAGTTCGGATTATGGGATATTCCTGCCGAAGAATTGGCAGTTAACTTCCCGGAAATGCGTTCATTTCTTGGAAAATGCAAGTTCGGGTTGGATTGCGCTCATGACGAAGAACCCGGTTGTGCAGTTCGCCGGGCAGTAATGGATGGTCATATCCATCCGCGCCGTTACCGGAGTTACCTGCGCTTGAGAGGTGTGGCATGAAATCGCGCTTTTACCCCAACCAGCAGGATTTTACCTGTAAGTACTGTGGAAATTGGGTAAGCGTCAACCCATCCTTCAGCGGGGTATCCAACCGCAATCACTGCCCGTACTGCCTCTGGTCACGCCATGTGGATTTGTTGGCTGCAGGCGACCGGTTGAGTGCCTGTAAAGGCAAAATGCGACCGATCGGTTTGACCATCAAGCAGCAGCGAAAAAAGTATGGCAGTGTTCTGCAAGGTGAGTTGATGTTAATTCATCACTGCACCGAATGCGGTGCTGTTTCAATCAATCGCCTGGCGGCAGATGATGATGCAGAGCGGCTGTTATCGGTTTACGAGCATTCTCTCCAATTGAACGAAGAAATTCCCCGCAAATTATCTGAGTCAGGGATTTTTTTACTGGAGGAAGAGCATCGCAATCTGGTGTATCAACGGGTAGAAGGAAGCGCTGCAATGGTTTTTGAAGCGTTTGGATGACGAGGATTAAACTTCCAGATAGACTGAGTCTACAATACCGACAATCACCGAAATCACGCAGGCGTTGGGGTTTTTGAGCACCTGACGCGCGCCGTTCCCTTCACGGTTGATCAGTACCGTATCTCCAATGCCTGCGTGGGTATTATCCAGCGCAATAAAATCCGTATCGGGGGCTTCATCTTCCAATCCCAATGGCTGCACGACCAGCAAGCGCCGATTTTTATAATCGGGATGGCTGATGGTGGTGACGACGGTACCGACAACTTTGGCAAGGATCATCGTTTTGCCTTATGAGTAAGGATTCCAGCCACGCTTCAGGGTGAGATCAAAGGATGTATCGCTTTTCACTTCCAATTCGTCCACAATCCCTACCAGAGCGAGGTCAATCGGGACAAATTTTTCATCCGGCATGGCCAAAGCGGCTTCGCGGGCGCGCACCATCACGCATAAATCCCCTTCTCCGGCATGGACAATGTCTGCGGCAACCTGCAAACCGCCAATTGGTTGAAGATGCTTGTTGACCGGCTGGACAACCAGCAATTTCAAACCCTGCGTGCCGGGGTATTTGATGGTGCAAACAGCGTTTCCTTTGACGATGCCGAGTAACATAATGGCTTAGTTAGACTCACGGGGCTTTTTGAAAAGTAATTTGACCTTCGACTTCCAGCGTGTCAATGATTGCCATGATGACGGCGTCCACCGGGGTGTCTTTGGTCAGGGTGGTTTGACGGGCAGACGAGCCGGCGCAGGTCAAGACCAGATCACCAATGCCGGCATCAACGGTGTCAATCGCCACATACGGCTTGCCGCTTGGGTTTCCAAATTCATCTGCTGGACGGACAACCAGCAATTTGCGCCCGGCGAGTTTCTCATCCTTGATGGTTGCCACAGTTGTGCCGATAACTTTGGCGATCAGCATCGTATCTTCTCCACTCAGTAACTTTTTTGCAGAACCGGCTCCGGTGATTTAGCCGGCGATTCGGCGGGTTGAGCACCGGAGACAATTTTAACACTGGCGCTGGCGCCGATACGGTTGGCACCCGCCTTGATCATCTGCTCGGCATCTTCAAAGGTGCGCACTCCGCCGGAGGCTTTAACACCTACTTGCGGGCCGACCACCCGCCGCATCAGGGCAACATCGTTAACGGTAGCGCCGCCGCCCGAAAAGCCGGTGGACGTTTTGACAAAATCAGCCCCAACTTCTTTGGAAATCAAACAGGCAATCACTTTTTCTTCGTCAGTAAGCAAGCCAGTTTCAATGATGACCTTAACCAGCACACCTTTTTCGTGAGCGGTTTTGACCACCCCGCGTATATCACGGGCAACCAGTTGTAAATCACGGGATTTGAGCGCTCCGATGTTGATGACCATATCAACTTCCTGCGCACCGAGTTGAATGGCCTGAGCAGTTTCAAACGCCTTTACTTCGGGGGTGTTGGCGCCCAACGGAAAGCCAATCACGGTGCAGACCTTGACGGCTGAACCCTGAAGAAGCTTAGCGCATAATTCAATCCAGGTCGGGTTGACACACACGGATGCAAAGCCGTAGCGCTTGGCCTCAAAGCAAAGTTGAGCTATTTGTTCCTGTGTGGCATCCGGTTTAAGCAGGGTGTGATCAATCATGCTGGCAATTTTTAAATCCTGCGGAACACCGCCCAATCCGTTTGAGACTCGTTCTGCCCCGGCGTGAATGACCTGTCCTACCTTATCAAAACAGGTCTGCACACAGATTCCTTCCGCGCAGGAAAATTTGCAACCATTGTCGGGTTGTTCTGCAGGGGTTTGCCGCTGCAGAATGCTGGTCAGGACTTCGCGAGTGATGATTTCGACTAAAGAAGCGATGGTCTTGGGATCGGTGTTCATGCTGACCTAACCTCCCTTGAGATATTGTTTTTCAACGGCGATAATTTTCTCAACCCTGCGGCTGTGTCGTCCACCCCCAAAAGCGGTCTCCAGCCAGGTTTTCAGGATTTGACGGGCCAGATTGACCCCAATCAGACTGGCGCCAAGGGTCAGGACATTGGCATCGTTATGTTCGCGGCTGTTGATTGCAGACGAAAGATCATAGGCAAGCGCAGCCCGCACGCCGGGTACTTTGTTGGCAACCATGCAAGAGCCAATACCGGCCCCGTCAATGATAACACCCCGCCATGCTTTTCCGCTGGCAACCTGCGCGGCCACTGCATGAGCAAAATCGGGATAATCCACCGCCTCTTTGCTATTTGTGCCGACGTCAACGATGGAATAACCGGCTTCGGCCAGATCTTTTTTCAAAATTTCCTTGAGTTCAAAGCCGCCGTGATCAGAACCGATGGCCACGGCCTTATTCGTCTGATCTGGTATTGAAGAAGGTTCCGCTGAATTAGCCGCCGCGGTTGGAGTTTGAGCGGTAGTCTGTTGAATCACCCGCAGGACGATTTCGCGCAATTCCGATTCGGAGAGGGGAGACAAGAGAAATCACCTAAAGTGAGATGGGATTATGTAGATTATAACCTTAATAGCGGGGGATTGATTAAAAGTGAGGCAATCAACCGCTATTTTGGTTTCTTTGTGTCTCCCTTCCTCAAAATCTCTTACACTTGTCACTGGTAAACAGAGGTAGAATGGTTATAATGATATTCATTGAAATGAATATATTTTGCGATTGAGGTGATAGAGATGCTGAATATTAAAATCTTGGGGTCAGGTTGTGCCAACTGCAAACGGCTTGAAGCGGTAACCCGCGAAGTTGTCACATCTTTGGGAATAGAGGCCGAGTTCGAAAAGGTTACCAGCCATGCCGAGATTATGCAATATCCGATTCTGGCTACGCCGGGGTTGGTTATTGAGGGCAAAGTTGTATCCTATGGCCGGATTCCATCGAAAGCAGAAATCGAGAACTGGCTGAAAGAAGCCTCCCAGACAAATTAGGGGAAAACATCATGTCGAAGGCCATCTTAGAATTGGCTCAGGCAATTGAAAACCGGCAGCCTGCCGTGCTGGCCACAGTAGTCGAGGCGAAGGGAGCATCACCTGCCCGGGCTGGGGCGCAAATTGTCCTGCTGGCAGATGGCAAGACCGCCGGCACCGCAGGCGGCGGCAAACTCGAAGCCGCCATACTTGCCGATGCGAAAAAGGTGCTGGACGGGCATCAGGCAGGTTTATTTCACTATAAACTTGCCGAAGAAGGACAGGACGCGATTGGGACGCTGTGCGGCGGGGAGGTGACTGTTTTCATCCAACCCTTTCTGCCGGCCCCTCAGTTAGTCATTGTGGGCGGCGGGCATATTGGAAAGCCGCTCAAAATCATGGGCGAAGCAGCCGGTTTTGATGTGGTGGTGGTGGATGTGCAGGCCGGTCTGGCTACGGTTCCGCAATTGGAACAGGTGAAGCTGGGTGGTGATTCGTATGTGGTTTTGATCACCACTGATCATGTTTCGGACGAAGCCGCCTTGCGCTACGCGTTGACGACACCCGCCCCCTATATCGGCATGATTGGCAGTCTGGCAAAATGTCGCACCATTTTCGATCACTTGCTGGCTGATGGTTTCACCCCCCAGCAGTTGGAGCGGGTATATGCACCTATCGGGCTGGATTTGGGCGGCGTCACTCCGCAGGAAATTGCGGTGGCGATTCTGGCTGAGGTCATCGCCTGCCGGCATCAGAAAACTTTGGACAGCGATCACATCAACTTTCGCCGCTTGAGTAGAATTTTGGCCTGAGAGAGAGCCAATGCAGCAATTCGCTTATAACTTTCCGTTTACAGCCATCGTGGGTCAGGAACGCATGCAACGTGCCCTGATCTTGAACGCGATTGACTCGCGTATTGGGGGCGTATTGATACGCGGGGAGCGCGGCACAGCCAAATCTACCGCTGCGCGGGCTCTTGCGGCTTTGCTGCCGGAATTGAGGGTGGTTGAGGGCTGCCGCTTTGGGTGTGATCCTGACAGGCCAATGGAATGGTGTACGGAATGCCGCGCCCGCTTTACGCCGGATCAAACCCCGCCGGTGGTTATCCGCCCAACACCGTTTGTGAATTTACCCATCTCAGCCACCGAAGACCGCGTGGTGGGGACGCTGGATATTGAAAAAGCGATTCAAAAAGGGGAAAAGGCCTTTGAGCCGGGCGTTCTGGCGGCGGCAAACCGCGGCTTGCTGTATATTGACGAAGTTAATTTACTGGATGATCATGTAGTGGATGTGCTGCTTGACTCGGCGGCGATGGGGGTGAATATCATCGAGCGCGAAGGGGTCTCGTTCAGCCATCCGGCAAGGTTTATTCTAGTCGGTACGATGAATCCAGAAGAAGGCGAATTACGCCCGCAATTGCTGGATCGTTTTGGCCTCTCGGTTCAGGTGCGGGGGTTGCGCACGGCACTGGAACGGGTGGCCATTATGAAGCGGCGACTGGCGTATGAGGAAGACCCGCAAGCATTTTGCCGCGAATGGCAAGACCGCGAGCGGGAACTGGGTTTTCAAATTCAACAGGCGCGCCGGCTGGTGCAGCAGGTCAGTTACAAACGCGATGACCTGATGGTGATCACGCAATTAACCGCCCACTTTCAGGTGGACGGTCATCGTCCTGACATGGTCATCCTTAAGACGGCCCGTGCGCAGGCTGCCTTTGAGGGACGGGATACAATCACTCTCGAAGATATTGCCATTGCAGCCGAGTTGGCCTTGCCGCACCGCTTGAGACGTTCGCCTTTCGAGCAGCAGTCGGCCAACATCGAACAATTACGGGATGAAATTGATGCGCTGTTAGGTCTTAAACCCAATCAGCAAGGGCAACAGCGCCGCCCGATGGGGCTGAAAACCTACGAGGAAGTGCTGCAAGAATACGCCGACCCGAATCATCCCTTAAAGGATTTTGTGGATACCGGTTTGCGGTAAATAAAATTTGACTGAACACACAGCCATCGGCCAAAACAGGCAGATGGCTGTATCATCTTTAATCCCTTGACAAATTATAAAAACAAGTTAACATTCAACATTACTTAACTATTTGACAGGATCAAACTTGATGGAAGAAATTCGAAAAAAATATTTTGAAGTTTTCGAAAAAGCGATGGGGCAGATCATGCAGCGCTCCATGCGCTCATTCTGGCAATACACCAAAGAACAGGGTCTTTCGATGACTCAAATGGTTGCCCTGCGGCATATTCATTACAATCAGGACTGCAACATCTCACAAATCAGTGAGGAATTGGGGGTAACCACCGCCGCTTCCAGTCAGTTATTGGACCGGCTGGTGCAGCAGGGTTTGATAGCCCGCCGCGAAAACCCGAATGACCGCCGCCACAAGCAATTGGTGCTGACCGAAAGAGGGAGACTGATACTGACCGAAAGCACGGTGGCTCGTCAGCAATGGCTGTATCAGCTGGTAGATCGTCTTTCTGTTGAAGAAATGGAACAGATCATTCAAGCATTGGAATTGATTACAGAGCGCATGAAAGAAATTGAGCCGGTTTAATCGCCGCCATGACAGGTATCTATGAGGAGGTTCATTAATGTTTCGTATCCTTAAGTATCTCAAACCGTTTATGCTGCTTTTGATTCTGGCAATTCTGCTGTTATTTGTGCAGGCCAATGCCGATCTGGCTTTGCCGGATTATCTTTCCCGGATTGTCAATGTGGGTATTCAGCAAGGCGGGGTGGAGAGCGGGTTGCCGGCTGCAATGCGCCAGACGACAATGGAGCATCTCGGTCTGTTCCTTACGTCCCAAGAAAAACAGCAGGTGTTGGAGGCTTACCGTCTGGTGGATAGCAGCGCGCCGGATTTTGGAACACTGAGTAAAACCTATCCGCTGTTGGCAAAAGAACCGATTTACGTGTTGAATCAGATCGATCAGCAGGCTGTGGCGGCGATAGAATCGCCGGTGGCAGAGGGGTTGTTGATCGTTTCGGGCATCGAGCAGGTTCTGCAAAACCCCCAGCAGGCTCAAACGCTTATGCCGGGTATGTCGTTTGATCTCTCCCGTCTGCCGAAGGGAATGGACCTGTTTACGTTGATGTCCAACCTGCCCGAGGCGCAACGCAGTCAGATCCGTCAGGCGGTTCAGCAGCGTTTTGAAACCATCGGCGGTGATAAGGCCCTGCTTCAGGCGGCAGCCCGGGTTGTCAAATCCGAATACGAAGCGCTGGGTATAGATACGGCCCGGCTGCAAACCAGCTATATTCTGCGGGTGGGCGGGCAGATGTTGCTCATCTCGTTGGTGTCAGCCGCGGCGATTGTGCTGGTTGGCTTTCTGGCTTCGCGGGTGGCAGCCGGCCTGGCGCGCAATCTGCGACATCTGCTGTTTGAGCGGGTCATGCGTTTTTCCAGCGCTGAGATTGAAAAGTTTTCCACCGCTTCCTTGATTACCCGCTCAACCAACGACATCACCCAGATTCAAATGGTGATGATGATCATGATCCGCATGGTGTTCTATGCCCCGATTATCGGTATTGGCGGCATCATTCGAGCGATCAGTAAGAGTGCGGATATGTGGTGGATCATTGCCGTGGCGGTGATCACCCTGTTCGGTTTGATTGGCATCGTGTTTGCCATTGCAACTCCAAAATTTAAGATCATCCAGAGTCTGGTAGACCGGCTCAACCTGATTGCCCGCGAAAATTTAAGCGGCATGATGGTGGTGCGTGCTTTCAACCGTCAGAAGCATGAAGAACAGCGTTTTGAGGAAGCCAATCTCGACCTGACCCGCACCAGTTTGTTCGTCAACCGGGTATTTGTGATGGTCATGCCGTTTATGATGATCATCCTGAACGGTATTTCGGTGCTGATTCTCTGGATTGGGGCGCATCAAATTGCCCAATCTTCCATGCAGGTAGGCGATATGATGGCCTTCATGCAGTACGCCATGCAGATTGTGTTTGCGTTTATGATGCTTTCCTTCCTGTTCATCCTCTTCCCGCGCGCCGATGTATCGGCCAATCGTGTAGCGGATGTGCTGGAAACCGAGATTACTGTGGTTGACCCGCCTCAGCCAAAGTCCTTTCCGCAACCGTTTCGAGGGCAGATCGAATTTAAAAATGTCTCTTTCCGTTACCCGGATGCGGAAGAAAACGTGTTGTGTAACCTGAATTTTGTGGCAGAAGCCGGCAAAATCACTGCGATTATCGGTACTACCGGCTCGGGCAAATCCACGGTGGTGAATCTGATCCCCCGTTTTTATGATGTTACGGAGGGAGCCATCTTGATTGACGGTGTAGATATCCGTGAGGTGCGTTTGAGTGAATTGCGCGATAAGATCGGTTACATTCCCCAACAGAGTAACCTGTTCAGCGGCACGGTTGAGAGTAACCTGCGCTATGCCGATGAGGACGCTGCGGATGAGATTCTCAAACAAGCCTTAGAAATCGCTCAGGCGAGTGATTTTGTGCTGACCAATCCCGAAGGATTGCAGGCATCCGTTTCACAGGGCGGGATTAACTTTTCTGGCGGACAAAAGCAGCGTTTGAGCATTGCCCGCGCACTGGTCAAGCGCGCACCCATTTACATTTTTGACGATAGTTTTTCAGCGCTGGACTACCGAACCGATGCCCGTCTGAGGCGGGCATTGAAGCAGAGCCTGAAAGACAGCACGGTGATCATCGTATCTCAACGGGTGGCTACCATTAAAGACGCCGACCAGATTCTGGTACTGGATGAAGGCGAGATTATCTGCAAAGGTACGCATCAAGAATTACTGGAAAAGTGTGAGGTGTATCGAGAAATCGCCCTCTCACAGTTAAAGAGGGAGGAGGTGCTGGCATGACTCAACCCACAGCAGGTAACGGCAAATTAAAACCCACCGAAAGCAGCGGCGGTATGCGGCCGCCCGCCGCCGGCCGCGGCCCGATGGGAGGGCGAGGACCGTTTGGCAGCCACATGATGATGGGCAAAGTGGAAAAAGCCAGAGATTTTAAGGGAACGCTGCGTAAACTTCTGCGTTATCTGGATCCTTTCAAAGTCACGATTGTGATTGTGATTTTACTGGCGGCAGGTTCAACCGTGTTTTCGATCCTTGGTCCTAAAATCCTTGGAGGAGCGACGACCAAGTTGTTTGAGGGCTTGCTGGCGCAGTTGAGCGGTACGGGCAGTATTGATTTCGCCGGTATCGGCCAGATTTTACTCACCGTGCTGGGGCTGTATCTGTTTTCATCGGCACTCGGTTACCTGCAAGGCTGGCTGATGACCGATGTGGCCATTACGGTGACCTATCATCTCCGCAAACAGATTATGGCAAAGATTAACCGCATGCCGTTCCGTTACTTCGACGGCACCACGCACGGCGAAGTACTCTCCCGTCTGACCAACGATGTGGATACGGTTAATCAGACTCTCAACCAGAGCCTGACCCAAATCATCACTTCTTTTGTTACAGTGGTAGGTGTGCTGGTGATGATGCTGACCATTTCGTGGCAGATGACGCTGGTGGCCTTACTGATTGTGCCGCTTTCGTTTGTAGTGGTCATGATAATTGTGCGTAATTCGCAGCGTTTCTTTGCCCAACAGCAGAAATTTCTGGGAAATGTGAATGGACATGTCGAGGAGATGTTTGGCGGGCATATTGTGGTCAAGGCTTTCAATGGCGAAGAAAAAAGCATCCGCAAGATGGCAGAGTACAATGACCGCCTGTACGGGGCAGCCTGGAAAGCCCAGTTTTTCTCCGGCATTATGATGCCGATCATGGCCTTCATCGGCAACCTCGGCTATGTTGGGGTGACCATTCTGGGCGGCTGGCTGGTAGTGCGTGGTTCTATTACGGTGGGTGATATTCAGGCTTTTATCCAGTATGTGCGCTCGTTTACCCAGCCGATTACTCAATTAGCAAACATTTCAAATGTTTTGCAACAAACGGTAGCAGCAGCCGAACGGGTGTTTGAATTTTTGGAAGAGGAAGAAGAGACCGCCGAGACAACCTCACCGGTGAAACTTGAAAAAGTGCGCGGTGAAGTGGAATTTCGCAATGTGTATTTCGGTTATGTGCCAGAAAAACCGGTTATTCACGGCTTTTCGGCTCATATCAAACCGGGCCAAAAAGTTGCCATTGTCGGGCCAACCGGGGCGGGCAAAACCACCATCGTCAAACTACTGATGCGGTTTTACGATGTGCAGGAGGGTGAAATCCGTGTTGACGGAGTAGACATCCGCCGCTTCAGCCGTGAGGACTTGCGCCGTATGTTCGGGATGGTGCTGCAGGATACGTGGTTGTTCAACGGCACAATTCTGGATAACATCCGCTACGGGCGGCCGGAGGCAAGCGAAGAAGAGGTGATTCGGGCTGCCAAAGCCGCCCACGTGGATCACTTTGTGCGCACACTGCCGGATGGATACCAGATGGTCATCAATGAAGAAGTGACCAACATCTCGCAGGGGCAGAAGCAGTTACTGACGATCGCCCGCGCCATTCTGGCCGACCCGGCCATGCTGATCCTG
>DLXG01000157.1:0-674 GCA_003448875.1 Anaerolineaceae bacterium | reverse complement strand
GACCCGGCCATGCTGATCCTGGATGAAGCCACCAGCTCGGTGGATACCCACACCGAATTGTTAATTCAAAAGGCAATGGATACGCTGATGCAGGGACGTACCAGTTTCATCATTGCCCACCGCCTCTCGACCATTCGCAATGCTGACCTGATTCTGGTGATGCGCGACGGCAACATCGTTGAGCAGGGCACCCATGAGCAATTGATGAGTCAGGGCGGTTTCTACGCCGAGTTGTATAACAGCCAGTTCGAACCGCTGGAAGCGGAGGCAGCCCTCGCTTAATCCGCTCTAAAAAAGATAAGAAAAGAACTGCACACCAATAAGGCTTGTGCAGTTCTTTTGTTTTGTCAGGTAAAAAAAAATTGTTACTGGTAGCGCATCATCAAGGCTTCCAGATCTTCATCTAAGGCTTGCAAATCTTCCTCGTGTTCGACTTCCTGCGCCAGAATGGTCAACACCATGTTGTAGGTGACCGGATCTTTGTCCTTGACAATTTCCAGCAGGCGGGTATAGACCCCGATGGCGCACTGTTCGCCGTGGATGTTCTGGGCCAGAATCTTCTTGACGAAGGGATCGCTGGGGGCATCATAACCGCAATTGGTCTCTTTGAACCAGTCCTCCGGATTGATCAGGGGGGTGCCGCCGAGCTGGATGATGCGCAGAGCAAGCATATC
>DLXG01000182.1 GCA_003448875.1 Anaerolineaceae bacterium | reverse complement strand
GGGGCGCGGATGGCGAACGGATCGGGGGCGGGTGGTTCGGGCGGGGGCGTTGCGGTTGCGCTCGGCGGGGTGACGGCAGGATCATTCAGCGGGATGGCGCTGGCGGTCTGGCGATCATTGAACAGATTGAACAATAAAAACAAGAGGATGATCAGCGCCACCACCGACATGCCGTTGAAAGAAGAAGAATTGGACATACCGGTTTCTCCAAATGTAGAATATATGTTCTATGTTGATTATATCACTTTTTCCTGCTTTGGATTCAGCCGGTTTGCACAAAAACCCTCGGATCAGCACTTTCTCTTGACAATCCATAAAAATTCGTTATACTGATTTTTGTCGCTAAAAATATTTTTTACGATAAAAGATTGTAAAATGGAAAATTCGCCTTCCTCGATGTTTATCATCCGTGATATGGAAACGATGCGGGTCATCTCTGACCCGATACGGGCTCAAATTTTTGAGGCATTGCTGAATCAGCCGCAAACCGTGCGGCAGGTGGCCGAAAAACTGGGCCTGAGCGCCAGCAAATTGTATTACCACTTCAACTTGCTGGAAAAATTTGGCTTCATCTTGGTGCAGGAAACCCGTCAGGTGGGTAACTTAATCGAAAAAATTTATTCCGTGACTTCGACAGCGATTGAGGTGGATCCCACTTTGTTTTCTTTCCCCTCCGGCGAGCATGATGAGCAACTTCTTTCTATTGTTCGGGATACGATTGATGCCACCCGTGAGGATTTGCTGCGCAGTTTGCAGGCCCGCCTGTATGCGCTGGAGCAAGGTGAGCCTCCCAAACCGCGCCGGGTGGTGCTGAACCGTCTTCGATCTCATTTGAGTGACGAACAGGCTGCTCGTCTGCTGGCTAAAATTCAAGAATTGCTCAGCGAATTTGAGCAGTCTGATGAAAAAGAAGGTCAGGGTAATCAATCCTACGCCTTGATGATCGCCTTTTATCCAAGTTTTTATTACCCTGCTGAAAATCGAGCCGGCCGTCCGGAGGAATAATGGATACTTACCCGCAGCCGCGCAATATGCGCACGTTTTTTATCATCTGGGCCGGTCAGGTGATTTCGATTATCGGTTCCGGTTTGACCAGTTTCGCGCTGGGTGTATGGATCTTTCAACAGACCGGGCAGGCAACTCCCTTTGCCATCACTGTTTTGTTTGGCACCTTACCGCGCCTGCTGTTAACGCCGGTGGCGGGTTCGCTGGCCGACCGCTGGAATCGGCGCTGGTTGATGATTCTGGCAGATACAGGCAACGCACTGGTGACACTGGCAGTCGTGTTTCTGGTGCTAACCGATTCATTGCAGATCTGGAATATCTATCTGGTGGCGCTGGTTGGTTCGCTGTTTGCCGCCTTTCAAGAGCCGGCCTATACGGCTTCGGTGACCATGCTGGTGCCGAAGAAGGATCTGGCGCGGGCCAGCGGTTTGATGCAGGTAGCGCAGTCCTTAGAGATGCTGGTTGCGCCGCTTTTGGCGGGCATTCTGTTTGGAGTGATCGGCCTGAAAGGCATCGTTCTGATTGATTTTCTCACCTACTTCTTTGCCGTGGGGGCGCTGCTGATCGTGCGCATTCCGCAGCCGCCACTCACCACGCAGGTTGAGCAGGATGGGCGGGGCAAAGTCTGGCGGGATGCTCTGTTTGGCTGGCAGTATCTGCGTCAACGCCGGGGTTTGTTCAACCTGCTGCTGTATTTTGCATTGGTCAATTTTTTGCTCAATCTCTCGGCTGTCTTGACCGGGCCGCTGGTGCTTTCATTTTCGACGCCGCCAGTGCTGGGGGCGGTACAGACGGCAACCGGTTTGGGTATGCTGCTGGGGAGTCTGGTACTGGGAGTTTGGGGCGGACCAAAAAGGCGTATTATTGGAGTGTTTGGATTCATCGCGTTGGGCAGTGTAGCGGTGACTGCCATAGGACTGCGGGCAAATCCATTCTGGATCGGAGCCGGTTTTTTCGTCTTCCTCTTTACCGTGCCAATTGCTTCGGGTCTCAGTCAGGCCATCTTTCAAACCAAAGTTGCCCCGGATGTACAGGGGCGGGTGTTTGCCATCCGCAGTTTGATTTCCCGTTCGATCATGCCGCTGGCTTTTCTGCTGGCCGGCCCGCTGGCCGACCGGGTCTTTGAGCCGCTGATGCGGCCGGGTGGGGCGCTGGCTGAAAGTTTAGCCGGAATGCTGCTCGGCGTGGGGCCCGGCCGGGGCATTGGCTTGATGTTTGTCATCTCCGGCATTTTGTTGATGGTGGCAACCACGTTTGCCTTTTTGAATCCGCGTATCCGCAATTTGGAAAGCGAACTGCCAGATGCTTTGCCGGAAGAACCGCCCTCAGAACCTGTGCCGGAGGCACAACCGCTGAGCGCCCTTGCCGAAGATTGAGGAATGTTGTGTAAAAAATATCAAGGGTTGCCGTCTGGCTCGTTTTTTCGCAGGCTGGACAGCAGGGGTAAGAACAGAGCTCCCGGAAGACTGGCCCCCACGAACAGCAGCCGCATCATCAGGCTGAGGGTCAGGGTGTTTTCCAGCGGGATACCCCCAAAGGTATGATAAAGATACGATATGGAAACTTCCTGCAATCCAAGGCCGTTGATGGAAACCGGCAGGAGGGTGATAAAGTAGGATACGCTCCATAAGCCGCCGATTTGCCAGAAACCAAGCGGCGAGCCCATCGCCTTCAACAGCAGGCCGACCGTAACAAAAGTGCAGGCCATGTGGCCCAAAGTGGCGGCAAAGGCCGCCAGCAAACCGGCCGGGTGATGCAGCCAGCGCCGCAGGCTTTGAACCATTTGACCCAGAAAGGTTTTGAGCATCTGACGCCAGCGTTCGGGAAGGGTCAGAAATCCGGCAAAAAGCCCCCCAAAACTGGCTGCCGGATTGCTCAGAATGCTGAGCAGACCCGCCGGCAGCATGACCGTCATGCCGGCCATACCGATCAATCGGTCGGCTACCAGTGAAGCGGCGCTTAGGCCGGCATCCACCCGCAACATGACCGCACCGGCCAGCCGCACCACATCCCCGCCGATGGTGGAAGGCAGAAAGTTGGACGCAAACAAGCCAACGAACACCAGTTCAAAAATGGCCTTGAAAGATACATGCGCTTCTGCCGAGCGCAGCAGGACATACCAGCGCAGCACCACACACAGGCGGGAAACCAGCATGACCACCAGCGTCAATAAGAAAACCGGCAGGGGAATACGCCTGACGGCGGCGATGACTTCATCCCACCCCTGCTGGCGCATCAAGCCGATCAGAAGGATCACTGAAAGAAAGGTGCCGCCCCACCGGATAATTTGTTTCCAATTTCTTACGCGGCCGCTGGCCGCGGATGGGGATGGGCTCATTTTGGCACCAACACCTGCAAATTCTGCTCGCCGAAATAGGCTTCTTCGCCGTAGTATTCCAGAATTGGGAAGGCGATCCGGTCTACCCACAGGTTGTTCTCTTCGGCAAAGGCATCAATCTTTGGGCGCTGAAGACTGGGGTTGAGGCGGTCTACAATAATCATTGAAAAACGGCGGTTTTTCAGGTCGGTGTAGAAGCGCTCTAAAAGAGTGCGGTTGTTTGAGATGGAAGCCTCGGAAAGCAAAAGCAATTCATAATCGGCCACCAGCGGCACATCTTTCACATACCCGAAAGTCAGCAGATGACGCTGGGAGATGAACAGTACCTCACCGCGCTGGGCGGCCTTACCGACCAGCTCATTGAGGCTGTTCAAGGTAACCTGGGCCTGCTGCAAATCTTTTGGGGCAGGCAGCGAAAACTCGGCCAGTGACCAGACCACCGGCATACTCAGAATCAGCAGGAGCAAAACGGTGGGGCGGAAGGGGACAAAGTGCGAGGGCGATTGATCGGGCACGGCTTTGCCGAACAAAAAATAAGCCCCGATCAGCATCAATACCACAAAATAGGCATCCAGATTATGCAGATTACTGCCTCCGCCAATTTTGGTGCTGACCACCAGCCCGCCAATCAGCAGGACGGCTCCGATCCCTCCCAGCCCCAGCAAGCGCAGCGGATGCCAGCCGCTACCGCGCCGCAGGGTATTGAGCGCGATCAGGGTCAGTAACGGCAGCGAAACCAATAATCCCAGCGGTAAAATCCCCCAACCGGAAGTGGCACTGGGCAGCAGCCGGTGCCACAACAGCAACGAGGTAAAACTCGAAGCGAACATACTGGGGTCTTGATTGCCGGAGAGGGGAATGTAGGCCGCCTGAGCGGCCAGCGCGCTCAACAAACCGGCGGCACCCCACACCAGCGGACGGGCAAAATAGGTTAGAAAGTTGGCGTGATTTCGGAGTGGGGTTTCCAGCAGATAGATGGCGATGGCCAGCATGGCCGGCACCGGAAACCAGTTCACGCGACTCAGCCCTGCCCAGACGGAAGCAAGAATCACCATCAGCAGGGTCTGGACGGGGCGGCGGGGATGATAACCGAGCAGAACCGGCAGGATGCACAGGTGCAGGTGATAGTAGACCGGCCCCTGCATCAGAAAGAGAAAAGCCCACAGGCTGGTTCCCGCCACGAGAGGCAGGGAACGCAGCCCCAGCCGGCGGCACAAGGCCCAGCCGGTAGCCAGATTCATGCCGATCCACAACACAACCTGCCAGAGCCGGTGAAACCAGAGGGGTGAATCGGGGATGAGGTAGGCCAGACTGAGCAGCAAATAGCGGGAGGCGTGTAAGGGGGAAACCGGGATTGAGAAGCCGTAAATCTGTCTGGCAAAGGGCAGGGAGGCGTAGTAGTAGCGGCTGGCCTCCGACCAACCCAAGGTGAAGGGATAAGGACTGACTTTGGCGGCATAAGTCAGCAATACTGCCAGAAAGCCGCCGGTCAGCATTCCCAGACTGATTGCCCAAAAGAAACCGATTCGCCTGGCAGCCAGCAGGAACAGGCTGGTCAAACCGGCTGCCATCCACAGAACCCATAAACGGTCAGGGAGCTCGGTAAAGTGCTTGACAAAGAAGTAGCGCATGAAAAAGGCGGTGACCAGCCAGCCGCTGGCATACAGCAGGTAATTCCACCACCCCAAACGCCGCAACAGGCTAAGCAGCCGTTCATAAATCAAAACCAAGCGCTGGCTTTTGCCGCTTTGCAGAACCAGCCAGAACAGAAGGCTGGTCAGGCTGAGGAAGAAACAGACGGCAATTAACAGACTCCATTGCCATGAGTAGCGCGCAATGAACCAGCCGGAGTAGCGGCCTTTTTCCAGCAAGTCTGGCAGAGTCAGCAGGCCGAAAACACCAGCCAGCAGTAACCACAGGCGGATCGCCAGCGAATTCCGTACCGGTTCAGCGGGCAGGGTTTCAACGGTCTGACTCATGAAGGCGATGGTTGTTGGGGAGGATTTTTCGAACGGTGTAGGTCGGTTTGCCCTGCGATTCGTGGTAAGTGCGTACCAGTAGTTCGGCAATCAGCCCCATCAGGATGGATTGGAAGCCGAGGATAAACACCATCGTGCTCATCTGGAAAATGGGCGAATCCAGCACAGGGATCTGGAAAAAGACCCGCCGCACGAACAGGACCAGCAGGGTGATCAGGCTGATCAGAATGAGGATGAAACCGGCTCCGCCAAACAGGTAGATGGGTTTGTTGCCATAACTGCTCAGAAACTTGACGGTGATTAAGTCCAGAATCACCTTGACGGTGCGTTCCAGCCCGTATTTGGCCTTGCCAAACCGGCGGGGGTGATGACGTACCGGTATTTCCAGAATCTTCGCCCCAACTGAGTGGGCATACACCGGAATGAAACGGTGCATCTCACCGTACAGTTTGAAGCCGGTGATCACCTCGCGGCGGTAGGCTTTGAGGGTGCAGCCGTAATCGTGCAGGTAAACGCCGGTGGTTTTGGAAATCAGCCAGTTGGCGATGCGCGAAGGCAGGGTGCGGGTGATGAATTGATCCTGACGGTTGACCCGCCAGCCGCTGACAACATCGTATCCCTCTTGTAATTTTTCCAGCATTTGCGGAATGTCGGCCGGGTCGTTCTGCAGGTCGGCATCCAGCAAAACCACCAGTTCGCCGCAGGAATGGTCAATCCCTGCCGCAATTGCGGCGGTTTGGCCGAAGTTACGCCGCAGCAACACGGCGCGCACATGCTCTGGATCGGATTGGTGCAGGCTTTCGATGATGCGCGGGCTGGCATCCTGACTGCCGTCATCCACCAGCACCATCTCCCAGCACAGGTCGAGGGGGTCTAAGGCTTGATGAACTGCCTGATGCAGCAAGGGTAGAGATTCTTCTTCGTTATAAACCGGGATGATGACCGATAGGTCCATCGCCAACCTGTGCCTGAGGATAGTCTTGCAGACTTAATTATACGCTCACTTCAGCCTTTACGCCGGTCAGGATGACGGGCGGGAAGGGGATGCCGTTGTACTGTTCCAGCGAGTTGGTGTAAGCCCCGGCGGGGAATATGTACAGGCGGTCTCCCAGTGTCAGGCTGGCGGGCAAAAGCACCTCGCTGCGAATGACATCGGCACTGTCGCAGGTTGGGCCGCTGAGGGTGTAAGGAATGAGGGTCTCATCCTGTTTTTCGCTGAGGACGTTATAGGGAAAGTGGAACATTTCCAGACCTTCAATCAAGCCGTGAAAGACGCCGGTATCCACGTACAACCATTCCTGACCGTTGCGGCGGGCGCGGTTAATGACGCTGGTGACCATGATACCGGCCTCACCTACCAGTCCGCGGCCGGGTTCGACCCATAACTGAGCCCGCTTTCCAAACCAACCCTGCCAGCGCCGCAGAATTTGTGCGGCTATTTCGTCTACGGGCGGAACGGGCTGATCGAATTGGGAAGGAAACCCGCCGCCGATGTTAATGCAAGCCAGGGGGCTGCCTTTTTGTTCAAGGGTTTGCCAGAGCGGGTGCAGCCGTTCCAGCGCGCGCACCCACGCCAGCGGGTCGCTGTTTTGTGAGCCGACATGAAAAGTCAGCCCATACGGCTTTAAACCCAGTTTGACAGCGGTATCAAACAGGTGCAGCGCCTCATCCGGTTGAATACCGAATTTGCGTTCCAGCGGCCAGAAACTGCCTTCGTTATCCACCGCCATGCGGGCCATCAAGAGGGAGCCGGGGGCAAGCCGGGCCAATTTTTCAACTTCGAGGGCTGAATCGAAGGCAAACACCCGCACGCCAAACCGATAAGCCTGCTCGATGTGGCGCGGAATCTTGGTCGGAGCGCTGAAAATCATCCGTTCAGCGGGTATACCGATGGCTGCAAGGTACTCAATTTCACCCCATGAGGCTACATCGAAATCAATCCCTTCTTCGGCGAATAAGCGCAGCACCTGCGGGTGGTTGTTGGCTTTGACCGAGAAGAAAATCCGTCCGCCCGGAAAAGCGGCTTTAAAACGGCGCGCATTTTCTCGCAGGCGGTTTTCATCCAGAAGCAGAAAAGGGGTTTCCTCCATCCGCGCCCCCGCTAATAGGCGGTGAATCTTATCCAGCGTGTACAGACTCATTTCAACTCCATTTCTAAATTCTTTCAATCTATACCAACAAAACGGGGATATTATACCTGTTCTTTCAGTACAATAATAATAATAACCGTTTGAATGAATTGCAGAAACGCGGAAGGGAGGTTTGGAATGAAACTTCAACGGTTGCGTTTTTCCACACTTTGGCGGTGCTTCTTAATCCTCGGGGTCTGCCTGACAGGCTGTGCCGTTCCGCCGCCGCCTGCTACCCCCACAGCGGAGATGAGTCAGCCGACCGCAACGGTGACACCGGTTTTGACGGCTACGCCTGTGCCTTCGCCGACCTTTACCCTCACTCCCACGCCGGCTGCCAACGATTTGAGCCTGCCGCTGCGGCTTGCCCTGTATTACCCATGGCAGGCGGAGGACTGGGCGCAGATCAACCCGCTGCCGGCGCGCGGCAAGTACGATTCGCATGATCCCGCGGTGATTGAAGAACAAGTAAAGGAAATGAAACGGGCGGGCATTCGGGCCGCAGCCATGTACTGGAAGGATGAAGGGGCGCGGTCTTTCCTTGCGGCTATCCTGCAGGCCAGCCGCGAGCAGGATTTTTACTGGGGAGTTCTGCTGGACGTTGAAAAACAAGGCGATCCATCTGCCGGGCTCATCCAGCAGATTCTGGACGACATCTATCAATCCTTTGCCATGCACCCCAATATCCTGCGGCTGGATCGCCGGATTGCCCTGATTGCGGATGTGGATGAGGTGGATGATGGCTGCGGCATGGTCAGCCGCTGGCTGGAGGCCAACCGCGAAGAGAAGTTTTACCTGATCATGCAGGTTTTTGAGAATTACGAGCGCTGCTCCAGCCAGCCGGATTTGTGGGTGGATTTATACCCCAAAACACCGATTGAGCCGCTGCCTGCTGAGAGCCTGACCCTGCAGGTGAACAGTTGGGACGGCAGCGATCTGGCTGCGCTGGAACGCAGCATGATGGATTGGGGGGCGCAGGTGCAGGCTGCTGGTGCACCCAAAGGATTGCAGATCATTCGGGCTTACAACGACTGGGCGGGCGGTATGAACATCGAAGCCGCCGCTGTTTGGGGAGAAAGCGGTGGTTACTACCTTGAAGTGCTGCAGCGCAATGGGCAGGGATACGCCGGGCTGGTAGAAGAACTGCTCTTCAAAAATGAAGCAGTTTTGGTGGGCGCGGGCGATATTGCCATTTGCGGCGAGGAAGGCAGCCAGTACACCGCCGCATTGTTGGATCAAATTCCGGGCACGGTGTTTACCGCAGGTGACAATTCGAACGAAGAGGGTACAGCAGTCCAGTATCAGATGTGTTTCGGCCCCGCCTGGGGACGGCACAAAGACCGCATCTACCCGGCAGCCGGCAACCATGACCTGCTCACCTCGCAGGGTGCGCCTTATTATGCCTATTTTGGCGAGCGTGCCGGGCAGCCGGGCGAAGGCTATTACAGCTATGATCTGGGGCAGTGGCACATCATCGTTCTTAACAGCGTTTGCGAATATGCTGGCGGGTGCGGCGAAGATTCCCCGCAAATGGAGTGGTTACGCAAGGATTTGCAGGCACATCAGAACCTGTGCACCCTGGCAATCTGGCATTACCCCCTGTTTACCTCGGGGACTCGCGGCGGGAATGAGGTGGTGCGCCCATTCTGGAAAGCCCTTTACGAGGTCGGAGCGGATGTTATCATCAACGGCCATGATCATCACTACGAACGTTTCGCACCGCTCAATCCGGATGGTCAACCCGACCCGGAACGTGGGATCCGTCAGTTCATTGTGGGCACCGGCGGGGCCGGCCTGCGTGGGATTGGCGAAGTTGCCGCCAACAGCGAAAAGCGCATCTTGTACACCTATGGCGTGCTGAAAATGGTGTTGAAAGGCAACGGGTATTACTGGGAATTTGTGCCGGTGGCCGGCATGGGCGCAACCGACAGCGGCAGCGGTGTCTGTCATTGATAATTTGGGTATAATTGAATAACCGCAGATCGCAGCAACTCCGCTGTCTTTCGCCTGCCGTTTGATTTTGCGGTCTGAGCGTTCAACCTATTTGTTACGGGAGAGTGTCAGATGATTGTTACAACCAAAGAATTATTTAAAGCCGCTTACGGTAAGTACGCCATCGGGGCCTACAATATCAACAATCTGGAACAGACCATGGGACTGTTCCGCGGCAATCTGGACAGCCAGGCGCCGTTCATTATTCAAATCAGCAAAGGCGCGCGCTCTTACACCCATAAGCTGATGCTGGAGGCCCTGATTCGAGCGGCGGATCAAATCTTCCCCGAAGCCATTTTTGCCGTTCATCTGGATCACGGTGATGAAGAAACCTGTTACGACTGCATCAACAGCGGTTTCTATTCATCGGTGATGATTGATGCCAGCCATGAGGACTTTGAGACCAACATTGCCATCACCCGCCGCGTTGTGGAAGCAGCGCATGCCAAAGGGGTTGTGGTGGAAGCAGAACTGGGCCAGCTGGGCGGAGTGGAGGAACACGTTTCGGTGGATGAGGCGGATGCCAAATTGACCGACCCCAAGAAAGCCCGCGAATTTGTGGAACGTACGGGCTGTGACTCGCTGGCGGTGGCCATCGGCACCAGCCACGGGGCTTATAAATTCAGCGGATCGCAAGGCCTGCGTTTTGATGTGCTGGCGGAGATCCAAAAAGAACTGCCCGGCTTCCCGCTGGTCATGCACGGCAGCAGTTCGGTGCCGCAAGAAGAAGTGGAACGAATCAATGCCGCCGGAGGACAGCTCAAAGGCGCTAAGGGTGTGGATGAGAACAGTTTTCGCCGTGCCGCCGAGTTGGGCGTGACCAAGGTCAACATTGATACCGACGGGCGGCTGGTGTGGACACGGGTGCACCGCGAGTATTTCCGCGATCACCCCGAAAACTTTGACCTGCGCCCGATTGGCAAA
>DLXG01000129.1 GCA_003448875.1 Anaerolineaceae bacterium | reverse complement strand
TGAAAAGATTGCCGAAATGAGCAACCGCTCCAATCAGATTGGTGTGATTGTGGAAACGATTGAGGACATTGCCTCGCAGACCAATTTACTGGCTTTGAATGCTGCTATCGAAGCCGCCCGCGCTGGCGAACACGGCAAGGGCTTTGCGGTGGTGGCCGATGAAGTCCGTAAATTAGCCGAACGCTCCGCTAACGCCACCCGTGAAATTGGCGCGTTGATCAAAGCCATTCAAACCTCGGTCAGTGAAACGGTCAATGCCATGCTGGAAAGCGCGCAGGAAGTCGAAAAGGGCGTTGAATCGGCCGGGGAAGCCGGCAGTGCGCTCCAGCAAATTCTGCAAACGGTGGAGCAGGTCAATCAACAGGCGAAAGAAGCAGCCCGTGCCGCTGTTGAAATGGAAAAGGCCGCCAACGAGATGATCGCTGCGGTGGATTCGGTTTCGGCGGTTATCGAGGAAAACACGGCCGCCACCGAGCAGATGTCGGCCAGTTCCTCCGAAGTGAGCATGTCCATCGAAACGATTGCCAGCGTCAGCGAGCAAAACAGCGCAGCCATTGAGGAAGTATCGGCTTCGGCAGAAGAGATGAGCGCGCAGGTTGAGGAAGTATCGGCTTCGGCGCACTCGCTTTCTGAGATGGCCGAAGTGCTGGAAAAAGTGGTGGTGCAGTTCAAACTATAACCGGTTATTCAATGAAACCAAAACCGGCGGAGTGAATTGGATATACTCCGCCGGTTTTTGAATTTTTTGAGAGGATCTTAACTGCCCAGGCGGGCAATTCCTTCGTAGAGTGTGTTCAGCTCCCGAATCAACTCCGCCTGACGCTGAGCCATGTATTGATACAGCGTCAGGCGGCCGCTTTCATCCAGCGCGCTGATCAGCACGCCCAGTCGGTAACGGTTTGCTCCCAGTTCCGGGCGGATGTTACGGATAATGCCGCGCAGGTTCAAACTACCGGAAACAGAGGCCGGCGGCAGCGGGCCGGTCATCTTCAACGGCTGTCCGCTTTGCGGCAAGCCGCGGATGCTTTCGCGGCTGAAGCGGTCTTCCATCAGGCTGGGCCCGGATGGAGGCCCAGCAGGGGAAACCGGTTTATTCTGCACCGGCAGGTTGAAGCGCACTTGAATTTCTCCGCCAAGCGGGTACAGACGCGGGTGGTACAGGCTGCGTTCCAGATAAATGCCCAGTCCTTGGGTGGAAATATCCTTCATGGCAGCACTGACTTCCTGATAGCCGGATTTGGCACGCAAAAAGACCTGAACGGTTACTTCCGGTTCAACCCGGATTTGGGCGCGGTGAATGAAAGGCCGGGGAATTTGTTGAAAATCACCCAGTAAAACCTTTCGGCTGGCCAGTTGGATTCCGAGGACACGCGCCGAAACGGTCAATGGCAGTGCTTCCAGTTCTATCACCGTATTGTGGCTCAAGTAGAGACAGGCGATCTGGTTTTTATGGGTGTTGACCAGTATGCCCTGTTCCTCAACTCGTTCAATCCAGCCATCGTTAATCACCGGCATACCGCGGTAGTGATTCAAGATGCGGACCGGTATCTGACGGTTAGCATATTCCCAAAAAATTGGATTCAAGGTTTGGGGAGGGGGGGTCATGTAACCATCCTCTGCCTGCAAATCTTTTTACCAGCGCGGCGGGCGGTTCAGGGTTACATCGGTGGGGTCAATTGCTTTCTGGTTAATGCGGATTTCGTAATGAAGGTGCGGCCCGGTAGAGTTGCCGGTATTGCCCGAAAGACCGATTACTGTGCCAGCACTGACCTGCTGGCCGACGCTAACCGGTATGCTGGAAAGATGGGCGTAATAAGTCCGATAAGGGCCGTTTTCCACGATGACCAGATTGCCATAGCCCTGATCATTCCAGCCGGCATACACCACGCGCCCATCCATGGTGGAGCGCACCGGAGTACCCACCGGCACACCAAAATCAAGCCCATTGTGGCGAGTGTGGAAAGATTGCGTCAACCGCCCGTTAACCGGCCGCCCCCATGGCACGGGAGAGGGCTCGCCGTTGCTGATTGGATTGAAAAACATACCGGTTGAAAGGGTAGAGGCTGTTGTTGCAGCGACCGGAGTACTCTGTTCGGTCTGGCGGGCAATCAGTTGCTCCAGGAGAACGAACAGAAGCGGTGAAAGCAAATCACCGGCGCTGGCGGCATTACTGCCTAACCCCCCGCCGGAAAGCAGTAACGCGGCCAGCAGGTTCTTAAAGTCGCTGCTCTCAGATGATGGGGTAGGCGCGGTGAGTGCCAGATTTTGCGCCGCCCTGTCGGTTGGATAAACCGGTAACAGCGGTGAAAAAAGAGAATCGCTCATGACGCGTTCAGTTTAACGGATTGGGCTGGTTTCGTCTGTAAATTGAGCGTTAAAAATCGCTCATCATGGCGTAAAAATGGATTGAGCCTTGCAATTTGCTGACCTTTATCCGTTCTTTACGGGATTTTCAGCAAGCTTTTATTGGCAGGCAAGGGTCAGGGTATTAAGATGAGGATGCAGATTCATGTGCCGGCTGAATGATAATTGATTCAAGGAAAGGTTCAGGAAACGAGATGGTGGATTCTCTGCCTGTGGTTAACGCCCCGGATTTGAAGGTTCGCAAAACGCTGGGGCGAACCTATTTAGACGAGAATCGGGTGGAAGAAGCCGCGCAACTCTTCAGCGCGATTTTGCAGGATTATCCCGACGATGTAGATTCGCTGGTTGCGATGGGTAATCTCTATCTGGCCGCTGGGGAAGGCGAGCAGGCCCGCCGCTTTTACGAACGGGCCTTGTGGCTGGACCCGCACAATGAAGAATTGCGCCGTCAGATCGAAAAAGCTTGGAGCGAATCGTGGAACCTGCACAATCAGCCATTGCCCAACGACCCGGCCTCGGTGGGGCATCTGCTTCAGCGGCTGACCGGCTGGCAGAAAGAAATCAGCGAAGAAGAATTGAACCGCGCAGCCGGCATTTTATACCGCATCCTTCACGCCGAAAATCCCGCCGCAGAAATTGCCGAACGGCTGGATGAGATGGATGAGATTCTGCCGGCTTTGCTTGAAATCAACATACGGCAGGCGCAGGCTGACGGCAATGCTGAGATTGAAGAAGCCTTACGCGCCTTGCAATCGGCCATTCAAACTCAAATGGCCGGGCGAAATGATCCCGTGAATCAACCGGCTGGGGATGAGCAGGCGCTGCCATTCGGTCAGTGGAAGGTCCTGCTTTTGGAGAGCGAGGTGTTTGGACGCTCGAACCGGCTTGCTTTGTTGGAAGCGGCCCTTCAACAGGCTGGCGCAGTTGTGGAGCGCGATTTATCTGCCTGCTGGCAGGAAGGCGGTCTGCCGGATTTGATGATCGCCCCCAACCCCCACCTGCGGCCCGAAAATCTGGAAGGCATTGTCCGCCTGACGGGTATGGGCGTGCCTTTGCTGGTGGATTTGGAAACCGATTTTGAACAACTGCCGGTCAACCATCCGGCTTATGCTGATTTTGGACTGGGTACACCGGCGCGTGGCAAGGCGTATGCTTCGGCTTTGCTGCTGGCCGATTGCATCACCGTGCCATCTGCACTGCAAGCCGAATCCCTGCGCAGCGCAGGACGCCCGGCAGTGTACGTACCGGATGGCTGGATGCGCACCAATTTTCTGTGGCTTCAAGAAGGTGAACCCCGTCAGACTGTGCACCTTGGCTGGGTGGCCAACCCCAGCCAGAGCGAGGACCTTGCTTCTATCCGCCGGGCGGTTGTGCGGGTAATGCGCGAGTTCCCGCAAACGCGGCTGGTGGTGATTGGAGATTATCAGGCTTATCATCTCTTTGATATTTTGCCTGAAAACCGGCGCATGTATCTGCCGATGACCGGTGTGGAGGAATTTCCTTACCTGCTCGAACAGGTGGATATTTTAATGATCCCGTTGCGTAACCATCCGTATAACGACTCGATCTCCGATCAAATTCTGGTAGAGGCGGGTATTAAAGCAATCCCGTGGGTGGGCAGCCCGGTAGTACCTTTCAGCCGCTGGATGGCCGGCGGTCGGTTAGCCGGTTCAATTGACGAATGGCACCTGCACTTGCGGGAACTGGTCATGGACAGCGATCATCGTCAGGGAATGGGCATGATGGGCCGTAAGATGGCGCTCAGCCGCGAGTCGAGTGAGTTGTCTGTGCTCTGGTTACGCATACTGGAGCAAACGATTCGCTCTGCCAGCCCGGTTAAACCGGCAGAACACGGGAGGCAAACGGCGTGAACATCACCTTTGTCCACTCCACCCTGCCGGAGGATCAATACCGGGTGCACATCCGCTGTCATAACCCCGCTGCGGCCATGCAGTCCAGCGGACGTCACACCGTTCACTTGCTGGCATTGGAAGAATTTATCCACAACAGCCCGGCGGCTGTGGAGGTCTGTGCAAGCGCTGAGGTAATTGTGCTGCACCGCTACCTGTTTGAAAACACGCTGGCAGCAGTTGCCCGCTGGCGGGCGCGTGGTAAAAAGGTGCTGGTGGATCTTGATTTGAGTGTGGAACATCTGGAGGCCGACCGGCCGGGGTACGCTTTCTGGCGCAAAGGTATCCTGCCGCCGCTTTACCAAAACGGCTCACGCCCGGTTTATCCTCCGCCTGCCGAACAGCTGAAATGGCTGTTCAAAATGGTGGATGGAATTCTTGTGCCTACCCCGCAACTGGCGCGGGATTACTTTCCCTTTGGGCGTGTGCAATTGCTGGCGGATTACGTCAACATTCACGAGTATCTGATTGTGCCGCATCAGAAACGCGATGAAACGGTATGGCTTGGCTTGAATATGGGCGGGCAGGCGTTTAGTTCGCTCAAACGGAGCGGTGTGCTGGAAGGGATTGAACAGGCTCTTCAGCAATCCAGCCGCCTGAACCTGCTGCTGGTTGGGGTGGACCCTGCCGCCGCGTACTGGTTGAACCGCTTGCCAGCCGAACGGTTGGAGGTCTTCCCGGTTTTGCAGGCGGAGCAAATCCCGTCTGTTCTGAGCAAGGCCGATCTCGGTCTGGTGCCGGCCTGCGGTGAATTTGATGTTCGCCAGAGCCCGCTGCCTGTGGTGGAATACATGGCGATGAAAATCCCCTGGATTGCCAGTAATCAGCCCGCTTTTCAAGGTCTGGCTGAATATGGCAGGCTGGTTGAAAATTCAGTATCAGAATGGATGAGGGCAATCATCAGAATGGCGAATGAGATTGACACTGCCCGCCAGCGCGCGGCAGGTGCGCCCTATCTTTATGCCCTCAGTCAGGATGCGGCAGAAAATATTGAAAAAATCGAGCGGGCTATGCGAGGATTCGAGGAGGCAGGTTAATGGCAGCGCAGCATTCAATTCCAAAAGATCAAAATTGGGCTAAGGCGGCTGCCAACCGCGTGCGGCTGCCGATCATGATTCCGGTCCCGGCCGGTGAGTTTTTGATGGGCACCAGTGACGAAGACATCAAACGCTTGCAGGTTAAGGAAGCGGACTGGGCTTATGAATGGTACGATAATGACTTGTTTGATGCCGAACAGCCCCAGCATGTGGTCTGGCTGGAGGCGTTTGAGATTGCCCAATACCCGGTCACCAATATGGAGTACCATCTTTTCATTCAGGATACCGGTTACCGCCTACCCAAGGGCTGGAACGGTTTTCGTTATCCGCTGGAACAGGCCCTGCATCCGATTGTGGGGGTTTCTAAACTGGATGCGATGGCCTATATCGAATGGTTGAACAAACTGACCGGTTCGAACTATCGCCTGCCAACCGAAGCCGAATGGGAACGCGCCGCGCGGGGCGAGGATGGACGGATTTATCCGTGGGGCAACACTTTCGACCCGTGGCGCTGTAACACTGCCGAAAGCGCCAAAAAAGGCACTACACCGGTGGGTTCTTATTCGCCGGGTGGAGATAGCCCGTGCGGTGCCGCCGATATGGTGGGGAATGTATGGGAATGGACCAGCACGATCTATATGCCCTACCCGTACGACCCGACCGATGGACG
>DLXG01000081.1 GCA_003448875.1 Anaerolineaceae bacterium | reverse complement strand
AAGATGAACTGAATGCCATGTTCATCGAAGCCGCCAACGGCAAATTGAAAGGAATTCTGGGTGTGACCACCGGTTCGTATGGCGACCCGCTGGTTTCGATGGATTTCATGGGCGATCCGCGTTCCTCTATTGTTGACCTGCCTTCCAATATGGTGATGGGCGGCAATCTGGTTAAGGTGGTTACCTGGTACGATAACGAATGGGGTTATTCCTGCCGAACGGCTGATCTGGCCGCTTTGATGGCAAAATCGCTCTAAACCCTATTTTGGAAGATTAACAATCGAATCAACTGCAAGACCCCGCAAGGGGTCTTGCAGTGACATTGTTTGGAAAATAGAAACTGGTTTTTGGGCTAAATTCCCAAGCGGGAGGAAAATATGTTCAACAAAAAGACCGTTCGCGATATAGATGTAAAGGGCAAAAAGGTGTTCGTGCGGGTGGACTTCAATGTGCCGGTCAAAGACGGTGTGGTGGGGGATGATACCCGCATTCGGGCTGCTCTACCCACCATTCAGTATCTGCTAGATCAAGGCGCTGCAGTTATCCTTGCCTCACATCTTGGCCGTCCCAAAGGCGGGCCGGATCCGAAATACTCCCTCAAACCGGTTGCCGATTATCTGGCAAATTTGCTGGGTAAGCCGGTTGCCTTTGCGGAAGATTGCATTGGGCCAGCAGCCGAAGCCGCAGCAGCGGCCCTCAAACCGGGCGAAGTTCTGGTGTTGGAAAATACCCGCTTCCACCCTGAGGAAGAAAAGAACGATGAAGGTATGTCCAGAGCGCTGGCCAAACTGGCCGATGTGTATGTCAACGATGCCTTTGGCACCGCACATCGTGCTCACGCTTCTACGGCGGGTATTGCGGCTTTTCTGCCGGCAGTGGCGGGTTTTTTGCTGGAAAAAGAAATCAAGTATCTTGGGCAAGCCATTGATGACCCCAAGCGGCCGTTTGTGGCGATTTTGGGCGGGGCAAAGATCAGCGATAAAATCGGTGTGATCAAGAATTTACTCAAAAAGGCAGATACGATTTTGATCGGCGGCGGGATGGCAAATACCTTCTTCAAAGCCCAGGGTTACCCGATGGGCGACTCGCTGGTTGAGGAAGAGGCTCTGGAAACCGCCCGAGAGCTGCTGGCAGAGGGGAAAGATAAAATTCGCTTGCCTGTGGACGTTGTGATAGCGGATAAGTTTGACGCTGAAGCAGAGTCACGGGTTATGCCGGTTGGCCCGGTACCGGAAGGCTGGCGGATCCTTGATATTGGCCCCGAAACGGTTGCCGCCTATGCCAAAGTCATCAGCGGAGCCGGGACGGTAGTGTGGAACGGCCCGATGGGTGTATTTGAGTTCCCCCGCTTTGCCGAAGGTACGTTTGGAATTGCCAAAGCAGTAGCCTCTTCCGGGGCGATTAGTGTGATTGGCGGCGGTGAGTCGGTTGCTGCCATCAATCAATCAGGGCTGGCGGATAAAATCACCCACATCTCAACCGGCGGTGGTGCTTCGCTAGAAATGCTGGAGGGGTTGGAACTGCCGGGTGTTGCGGCATTGCTGGATAAATAATCCTATCTCTCCGATTATTTCACGTACAATTAAGAAAATTGACAAACATCATTGCGAGCAGGGTGATCATTATTCACCGGCTCGCAATGATGCCATATTTCAAATCCCATTGTTGCAGTTGAGGTTGTTTTGGAAATCTATCGTGGTGTAATCGAACGATATCGAGCATGGCTGGATGTGCCTGATCATCTAGAGGTAGTCAGCCTTTTGGAGGGTAATACACCACTGATACCCATGCCAAGGCTGGCGGAAGAATTAGGTGGCGGATTTGAATTGTGGGTAAAGTTTGAAGGGATGAATCCAACCGGTTCTTTCAAAGATCGTGGAATGACTGTGGCCATCAGCGAGGCGGTTGGCCGCAACGTGAAGGCGGTCATTTGTGCTTCAACCGGCAACACGGCGGCCTCAGCAGCGGCATACGCTTCCCGTGCCGGCCGGCGGGCAATTGTCATCATTCCGCAGGGCAAAGTGGCTGCCGGTAAACTGGCTGGTGCAATTGCCTATGGGGCAGAGGTGATTCAAATTGATGGGTCATTTGATGACGCGCTGAATCTGGTGGTGGAAATCAGCCAGAAGTATCCCATTGGGCTGGTTAATTCCCTCAATCCATACCGTTTGGAAGGCCAAAAAACAGCCGCCTTTGAAATTTGTGATGTGCTTGGCGGCGCACCGGACTGGCTTTGTCTGCCGGTTGGCAATGCGGGAAACATCACATCTTACTGGATGGGTTTCCGACAGTACCATCAGGCCAAACAAAGCGGCTTGCCCAAATTGTTAGGTGTGCAGGCTGAGGGTGCTGCTCCGTTGGTGCTTGGTCATCCGGTGGAGCATCCGGAAACCGTCGCGACGGCGATTCGAATTGGCCGCCCGGCGCGCGGCGAACAGGCCTTACAAGCCGCTGAAGAATCTGAGGGAAGAATTGTTGCTGTCAGTGATGATCAAATTTTGCAAATGCAGCGCCGGCTGGCTTTACATGGGCTATGGGTAGAGCCAGCCTCTGCAGCCGGTCTGGCTGGACTGGCTCACGAGATCAATCAGAATCGGATAAACCCGAAAGGCAAGCGGATTGTAGCCGTATGCACCGGACATGGTCTGAAAGATCCGGATATCATCGTCAGGCAGTTCAGCAGCCCGAAAATTGTCAAACCCGAAATGAGTCATCTGGAAGAGATCCTGCTGGGGGAGGTTAGCCATGAATGAATTGATGGTTACTGTTCCGGCAACTTCGGCTAATTTGGGGCCGGGTTTTGATTGTCTTGGGCTTGCGCTTGATTTATGGAATACAACCACCTTTCGGTTGGGTGGTGACGGTATCAATGTGCAGGTTAAGGGGGAAGGTGCCGGGCAATTACCTGAAGATACGGGTAATCTGGTGGTACAGGCGTTTACCTCGCTATATGTGCGCCATGAGGCGACCATGCCACGCGATTTGCAGATTGAATGCCACAACCTCATCCCAATGGGTTCGGGGCTGGGCTCAAGCACCGCCGCGATTTTGACGGGCCTGATTGCCGCTAACTTCTTTTTAGGACAGCCGCTCAGTAAATTGGATTTGCTGTACATGACGATTGAGATAGAGGGCCACGCTGATAATGCCGCAGCGGCGTTATTCGGCGGGTTGGTGCTGGTGGCGGCAGATGTGTTCCCACCTATTATCCGATCATATTCCTTACCCCCTTTGAGTATCGTAGTTGTTGTTCCGAAATTTAACCTGCCCACCCGTGAGGCACGTGCTGTGTTACCGGAGAAGATAGACCGCCGGGATGCGATCTTCAACATCAACCGTACTGCTCTGGTGGTGGATGCCTTGCGGGAAGGTGACCGCCGCTTGTTGATGACGGCTATGGATGATCGCCTTCACCAACCCTATCGCTTTCCTTTGATTCCCGGCAGTCAGGCTGCCGTTGAATCGGCTAATAAGTTGGGAGCGGCTGCGGCTCTTTCCGGTGCGGGGCCAAGTGTGATTGCCTTTGCCAATGACAATGCTCGCGAAGTCGCGGCGGCGATGCAAGCCGCTTTTAGAGATGCAGGGATTGATTCGCGTTGTTATCATTTGACCCCCACCATGCAGTCTGCCCATTGGTATGGATGAAGATTTTGTTTCGAAAAAATTTTTCTGTCAATGC
>DLXG01000076.1 GCA_003448875.1 Anaerolineaceae bacterium | reverse complement strand
GCCGAGCGTAATTTCAACCTCATATCCCATTTCGGCTGCCACCGCACGGATGAGGTCCACATTGAAACCGGTCGGGATGCCGTTATTCAAATATTCATAAGGCGGGTAACTCTGATCCCCTCCGACCCGCAGCACCCGCCGCGGCTGATCATCCTGCGCCGCTGGAGCGGTTTCTGTTGTCTGCGGAAGCGCCGAAGCCTTTGCCGATGGCTGATTGGCCTGATGAAACATTAACCATAAAACTCCCCCTCCAAGCACCACCCATAACAATACAACAACTGCTTTCTTTCTAGTCATACTCCGGCTATGGCAAATTGTGCTGTCTGACAATTTTGCGTATTTGATTATATAACGGTTGTAGACGGCTGTACATATTCCTATAAACGGCGTGGTAAAGTTCATCATAAAGGGCATGTACCTTTTGGTCGGGCTCAAAAGCATCTCCGCTGCGGGTCATCTGCGCCACAGCCGTTTCAAAATCCGCGTACAGGCCCAGCCCGACCGCGGCATCAATGGCCGCCCCCAAACCAGAGGCTTCGTACACGTGCGGCCGCGAAACCGGCAAACCGAACACATCCGCGGTGATCTGCATGGCACAACGGCTCTGGCTGCCGCCACCGGCCACCCGCAACTGGTCAATCTTGATCCCCGTGCGCTGTTCGGTGCGTTCTTTACCCTCGCGCAGCGCATAGGCCAGCCCCTCCAGTATGGCTCGATAAAAATGAGCGCGGGTGTGGACATCCCCAAAGCCAATCACTGCCCCGCGCGCCTCCGGCCCGGGCACTTTTAACCCCGGCGACCAGTAGGGCTGCAACACCAACCCCTGCGACCCAGCCGGCACCTGATCCACCAGATGATCAAACAATTCCTCTGGTTCGATACCGAGCATCTCGGCCTGCTGCTGTTCGGGCATTCCGAATTCCTGTTTGAACCAGGAAACCATCCAAAACCCGCGGTAAATCTGAATTTCCAGCGTGTAGGCGCCGGGCACTGCCGAAGGATAAGGCGGGATGAGGGGGATGGCTTCCACATAGCGGCGGTGGGTGGTGTTGATCGTGGCGGTTGTCCCGTAGCTCAGGCAGGCAACCTGCGGTTGAACACACCCCGCACCGATCACCTCGCAGGCTTTGTCAGCAGCGGCGGCAATCAGCGGCAAACCGGCCGGTATGCCGGTTTCTGCCGCAGCCTGCGTTGTAATTTCACCCAGTAAACCCGCCGCCGGCACCAGATCCGGCAAAATGGCGGGATCCATCGGCACAGCCTGCCACTTCCAATCCAGCGGACCGGCCCAGCATTGCTTTTTGTAATCAAAGGGCAAATACCCCACCTGACAGGCTACCGAATCCACAAATTTGCCGGTCAGGCGGTAGGTCAGGTAACCTGAAAGCAGCAGGTATTTATGGGTGTTTTTCCACACCTCCGGTTGATGAACGCGCAGCCAGTTGGCTTCTGCTTCGGCTTGCAGGTAGGCCACCGTTTCGGTCATGCCGGTCAGACGGAACGCCAGCCCCCATAAACCTCCCACCGGTTTCAAGCCCTCGGTGCGGCGCTGGTCCAGCCAGACAATCGCCGGACGCAGCGGTTTCCCCTCACAGTCAAGATTGATGACGGTGGAACGCTGAGTGGTGAGAGCAACCCCGGCAATCCGTTCACGTTGAACCCCGGGCAACTTCCACAAACCCTGACAGGCGCGGCACACTCCCTGCCAGAAAACATTGGGGTCCTGCTCGGCAAGACCCGGCGCTGGCGAAACATACGGCTGAATCGGCACGCGGTTTTTTGCAATCATGTTGCCGTGCGGGTCAAAGATCATCGCACGAATGCTCTGCGTGCCGTTGTCAATCGCCAGAATATGGTCTTTTTGCATTCACTGCCTCTACGTACGTTAAGATAGTTACCTGTATTTCCAAAGCGGGGATCGCTCTGCGGGGGATATTTTACACCCGTTTGAGATACTGTTCTTCCATCCGTTCAAAAAATTCGACCATCCATTCTCTGGAAGGCAGTTGACCGCTGCGCGTATGTCTTTCCAGCAAACCGCACAGCCGGGCATTGGACTGATCTCCCAAAAAGGCACAGGCCGATTTGAGCGAGTGCGCAATTTCTCCGGCCTCTTCCACCGCGCCGTTTTGCCAGGCCAAATCCAGGCGCGGCAAATTGCGGGCAATTTCCTCCCGGAAGAGACTGCCAATTTCTTCCCCTTCCTCACCCAATTCCTGAAGAATGTGGCTGGCAGGAACTTCTGGAACTGAGGAAATGTTCTCTTTTGATCCGCTCTGCCGTTGTTTTGAAACCTTACGCAGAACCTTTTTCAACTGATCCAGCGTCAGCGGTTTATGGAGGCACTCATCCATTCCGGCTTCCAGCGCTTGCTGGCGCATATCGTCGAAAGTAAAGGCCGTTAAGGCAACCAGATAGGGTTGCCGCTCCCGCTCAAAAAGGTTGCGAATGCGGCGCGCTGTCTCCAGCCCGTCCATTTCCGGCATCTGCACATCCAGCAGCACTAAATCGAAGGGCTGGTCAGTGAGCAAGCCCAGTACCTCTGCTCCGCTGGCGGCACCGGCGGGGGTATATCCCAACTGTTGCAGGAAAAGCAAAACCACCTTGCGGTTCAGGTCATTGTCATCCGCCACCAGCACCCGCAAGGGATACCGTAAAGCAAAATCGCTCATCCCATTTGCCGCAACAGCGGTTTTTTGCCTGTCTTCATTCAATTGGAGCGAATGAGCCGAAAAGAGATGCTCCAACAGAGCGCTCAATTGGGTGAACTTGATCGGCGAATAGAGGATGGCTGAGTAATTTTCTTCATCCTTTTCCACAATTTTCGGACTGCCGTACCGTTTGAGCAGCAGCCACGGTTGGCCGCTGAGGGTAAGGTACTTCCACGCCTGCGGGAATTCTTCTCTCCCCTGCTCGCCTTCCCAATGCTGATCAACGATTCCAACATCATACTGCTGAGGATTATCCAGAAATGCCAGTGCCTGAGCATGACCGATGGGGCTGAGGGCTTGCATGCCGCGCCGGGCGGCAAATGATTCCAGCATCCGCCGCGTGTTGGCATCCGCTGTCAGAATGAGCAATCGCTTACCCTTCAAGTGGGGGTATTCCGGCAGGGGCATATCACAGCGAAAAGGCACCACGAATTGAAACGTAGAGCCCTTGCCGGGCTGGCTTTCTGCCCAAATTTTGCCGCCCATTGCCTCCACCAGCCGACGGCAAATAGCCAGCCCCAAGCCGGTGCCGCCGTAGCGTCGAGAAACATCATTACCCGCCTGAGAAAATTCCTCAAAAAGTAGCGGCAGCCGTTCGGGGGCAATTCCAATGCCGGTATCGGCAACCCGAAAATGCAGTTGCAGACGTCCATCGGTTGGATCTTCTGGTAACTGCTCTACCGAAAGATTGACCCATCCGCTTTCGGTAAACTTGACCGCATTGGCCAGTAAGTTGACCAGAATTTGTCTCAGACGGCCCTCATCCCCGCGCAGGCGGCAGGCCACCTCTGGCCCAATCCAAAAAGTCAGGTTCAAGCCGCGTGAACTGGCCTGCGGCGCGACCATCTCCAGCGCATCTTCCAGACAGGATTCGAGATCGAAACTCTCTTCCTGTAATTGCACCCGCCCGGCTTCAATCTTCGAGTAATCCAGCACTTCATTAATTACGTTCAACAAGGTGCTGCCGGCTGTGCGAATTGCCTGAACATACTCGCTTTGATCCGCCGTCAGCGGGGTGTTCAAAAGCAGCCCGGTCATTCCCAGTACGGCGTTGATCGGTGTGCGAATCTCATGGCTCATGTTGGCCAGAAAGAGCGACTTGGCCCGCGTGGCTTCTTCGGCTGCTTCTTTGGCCTGCCGGAGAGTTTTCTCCATCTGGCGGAAATCACTGATATCCTGCAAAAGAATCAAACGGCCGGCCGAACCGCCCCACCAGGTAGACATCTGCCACGAGGACAGGCGTAATGTTTTCAACTTCTCACCGCGTTCGATCTCCAATTCCGCTTCGTAACGCCCGCCTGCATCTGCCTGCCTGCTGAGTTTTTCCCACTCCGGAAAACACTGGCGTAAGGGCATTCCAATCGCTTCCTGCATGACTACCCCCAAAAATCGTTCAGCAGCAGGGTTGAGGTCAACAATCTGCCCGGCCCGGTTGATGACGATCACGCTGTCGTCCATTGCTTCCAGAATCAGGGTACGTACTTCGGGCACGACATCCAGTAGGCGGTAACGGAACACCCCCAATGAGAGAATCGGCACACTCACCGCAAAGGCAAGCGAAATCAGGTGAATATTGCGCCACGGTGCCGGGCTCAGCAGCAGGAAGATACCCGTCAAGAGCGGCAGGGCCGCGCCTGCAAGCAGAATCAACACCTGCTGGCGCCGGTAAAAACTGGTGTGGAAAAAGTAATCTACCAGCAATCCCCAGCAAATCAACGCCATCAACGTGGTGTAAATCATAAAAAAGTAGAAAACCAGGTTGGGCCGGAAACCCATGATGATGAAGCTTTGATAAATTTCCAGCCGGGAATCGCTGTAAAACCAGTGGTGCAGGGAGTTGGTCAGCACCACTAGCCAGACCGCCACACAGACGAAGCCTGTAAACACCAGCCATCGGTTGGCAAGTTTAGACTTTCGTCCGGTGTATTCCATCGTAAACCACAAAAAGCCAACCGGCATCATCCCGATACCAATATATTTCAAAGCAAAAAAGCCCTCTTTGATATTCAGCGGAATGCTGATAATTTCGAACATGTAAAACAAGGTATACAGACCAATGCCCATGCTCAGCAAGCCAAACGGACGGGCGGCCGGTACCGTTTTTCTCAGATTAGAATAGGCGGCCATCGTAAAAGAAAGCACCGCCGCAAAATTAAGCACTACCAGATAAAGTGCAACCTGGGTATTCATTCGCAAAAGCAAAAATTACGGTAAAAGCCCATAGAAGTAAATATCCCCCTGGGTGGTCACAACCGCCGCGCGGCTCTGATCGGGCGATAGACGGATTTCCCGTACCGGCAGCCCCACCTCAATACGCTTCAAGATGCTGCCGTCCTCCACCCGCTGATGCGTCACCACTCCATTCTTATCAGCCCAGAGGATACTTTCACCGTCAGCCGAAAAGGTCAGGGCGGTGAAGGTGTCCTCTGTCTTAATTTCGGCAATCAGCCTGCCTGAGGGAATTTCCCAAACCCGCACCGGAGGCTGAGAGGCAGCCGTCATCATCCGCTTACCGTCCGCGCTCAATGCCAGCCACATAATCGGCTGATCCTGCACGCTTTGTTGAAGGATGGGCTGGCGGCTTTGCAAGCTCCAGATGATCACCCGTCCATCGAACAGGCCAGCCGCTATCGAGCCGCTCGCCGGGGAGGCCGTCAAACGTTGAATGGGAGAGGGTGCCCGCAGCAGGTCACCGTCCTGCTGCTGGATGCCCAGCGACCAGATTTCCACACTTTGCAGGTCGCTCTCATAGACCAGAACCAGCAAATCCGAGGTGACAAAGTCGAACATGCCAATCCAGCTGCCGGGTAAACCGCCGGGCGGCGGCGTCTCTATCTCTAAATTCCAGTTCGGCAGCGACCATGCCCACAGCTTTTGCCCGGCGCAGACGGTTCGATCTACCTCTGGTGAAATCCGGCAGGTGGCTTTACTGCCGGCCAGGTCAATATAACGCAGCGTCCCGTAATTTTGCGGGTCATAAACCGAAAGCCCGCCGCCCGCCGCAACCACCACAAAGGTATCATCAGGAGACCAATCAAAGGAATTGATGGGGGTACCGCTCAAATAAATTCCCGGCGGCGGAAGTGTAGCAACGACTTCTTCAACCTCTTCCGTGGTCTGCACTTCTTCAGTTACCAGCGGGGTAACAACCACGGGAGTTTCAATCACCGGCGTTTCGCGGGGCGGCTGGTAATTACCCATCTCGGTAGGCAGCGGCTGTAAAGACCTCAACCGGAAAGGACTGTTGGGACTGTACCACAGGAAATAGGCAGCAACCCCCACCACAACCGCAATGAGCAGAATGCCGAAAATTGCCCCCCAGCGCACCGAGGATACCTTTTGACCCACGACCTGACCGGTTTCCACAACTTTCTCCACCGGTGAAGAGGTCACCTTTTGAGCCTGCTGACGCAGTTCCTCGATAGCAGTCGTATCCACAAACGGTTCGACGGTCGGGTGATCCTCGCCCGGCCACTGCAACGGAGCAGGTTGCGGTTCGCTTTCTTCCAGCACAAAGGGGGGTGTTTCGCTTTCTTCCTCCGGCAATACGACTTCTTCCCGCAGCGAGAACAGATCCTCAAACCCGCCCGCACCGGCAGGCGGCTGGGTTACAGCGGGCTGGGAAGTCGGAGGTACGCTGACTGGCGGGGATTCGGGCGGTTTTTCAACCGGCGCCGCCGGTTTTTGAGCCGCTTCCAACACCTGCAAGGCTTTGCGTGCCATCTGGCTTTGCGGAATGAGTTTCAAACATTGCTTCAGCGTGGCTATCCGCCGGGCATCGTCCGGT
>DLXG01000130.1 GCA_003448875.1 Anaerolineaceae bacterium | reverse complement strand
GAAAAGACCTGCAGGAATTGACTGTAAGAGTCCCAGGCACGGAATTGAGGGACGTTTTCAATCACAATCCAGCGTGGTTGAAATATACGGGCAAACCTCCAGACATTCCAGGATAAGCGCAGGCTGGCTTTATCTCTGGGAGAACCGCCTCTGGCCACGCTGTGACTGGTGCATTCCGGTGATGCCAGGATCAGGTGAATGGAACCAATCTCGTCGCGCAGGCGCTGGATATCTGACATTGAAAGGGCTGCCAGGTCCACTTCATAAAATTTTGCTTCGGGAAAATTATCCCTGAAAACCTTGCCGGCTGTGGCCCACCTGTCAAATCCGGCCACAATTTCCACACCGGCCTGACGGGCTCCCCATGAATTGCCGCCAATGCCGCAGAAAAGGTCTATCGCCCGAACACGATCCCCGCTCATTTACTCAACTCCCGGAGTGCCGCTTCAACCAGAGGGGCAAAGGCTCTATAAAAGCGAGGCATGGTGTTCACCGCCCATTCAATCAATTGATCGTGATTATCAGTTTCCTGAATATGTACTGTTTGATAAATGGCGATGCGGGATGCCCGACGGTGATCCAGCCGCTCCCAGCAAAGTTTGCCCAATTCGTCTTCCAGTGTCTGTTGATGAGCATAAAGGCGGTCAAAAATGTTTTTACTGAGAGCCTGATCTCCGGCATCAATATACAGTTCTGTCCGGAAACGTCGGTCGCGAGAGAAGGAAAAGACGAAGGCGATGGTTCCCCCCTTGCAGATTGAACAGGGCAGCCGCTTCACCACCAGCCAGCTTTGCCCCTGCGGTCTGGTTTTTTCCAGCGGGAAATCGGATTTTTTCTCCAGCGCATCCATCAGGCGGTTGAAGAACCGAATATAGAGTTCTTTCCGTTCGCGGATGCGGGTAAATTCCACGCGTTGTTCATCCAGGTTGATAAAGGAAGTCCGCCACCCAGCCTCCAGCCATTGCCGCGAATGGCTGTGAGCAACCGAATCATTGGCCCACCAGGCCCGGTGACGATAAGCAGAAGCGGGCAGGGCAGACTGGATGATTTCTTCAATCTGATTGAATGTCATGTTGACCTGTTCAACATCATCCGGCCGGTTTTGCAGCCAGTCCGCCAGAGCGGCGTAACGGTTGCGGTTGCCTTCGGCTTCAGCAACTTCAATTTCAGGTGGGCAGCCGGCCTCTACCGTTGCCTGATTTTCACCGGAGAGTGGCGCAGCGGACGTCTCTGGCCGGTCAGTTGAGAAGATCTGTCTCCCGTCCAGATACTGCAGCAGATTTTCCGGATGCCGCTGATCAGACTGCCAGGTCTGGACACGGCGGTTCAACCAGTCGTTGAATATTTGAATTTTCTGCCGCTGTTGTGCGGTTGGTTCATCCCGAAAGTGGGTCAGCAAATTGCGAATCTCGCGAATGTCATCCAGGTTTTTGCGTAAGATTTCCCGATTGTTTCCGAAAACTGGCCTGATTTTGTCCCAGATGTGGCTGTGCAGCAGAAGATGGATGTACTGGCTCAGAGTGAGTTCTTCAAATTCCGGGGGTTTTTCGTTGCTATCGCGTTGCTTGCGGGTGATGTCGGCAATACAGTGTTTCAGCACTTTTTCATCCAGATTGCCGTCTGCATTCGTACAGGCATTCCGAATTAACTCTTTGATCGTGCTTTCTATATCTTCGATGCGCATCAGGTCTTCGCTGCGGGTGCGAAAGTAGGCCATCACATCCCAGGTGGTGATGATGCCGAGCAGCACCTTTTCCCGATCGGCGATCAAGACGGCATTATGCTCCTGCAGCGCATCGAGCAGGTCGAACAGATCATCATCCAGGTAATACAGCCGCGGGGTGGTCAACATGGCGTCTACCACCTGCAGATCGGCCAGCGAAAGTTCCAGATGCAGCATGGACTGGACAATATCTTTGTATCGAATAATTCCTTTGATGTATTTGTTTTTGCCTTTTTCCTCCACTACCGGCAGCTGGCTGTAATCGTTTTCCAGCATTTTTTGCAAAGCCTCACGCACGGCCTCCTGCGGTAAAGCGCAGAGCGGCTCTGGCTTTCCTTGCAGTAACTGTTCAACCAGATAGGGCATGGCATCCTCCTTTCCGGTCAGGGGATAGATTCAGGCTACTTTATATAATATACCTTCAACACTTCATCGCCGTAATGATTGATCACCTTGACGGCGATTTTGCCGGTTTGCGGTTTTTCAAACGGATAACTGGTGGTTGAGTACAGTCTGCTCCAGGCCGATTCATCAATTTCGGCTCTCAGGGCGCGTTTGAGCTTTTCATACGGCTGATCGGCGCCGGTGAAATAGGCATGGCGCACGAAGAAACTCTCGCCGTTGTAATTGGTGTCTATAAACCAGCAGGCAATTTCATCGGTGGAACTGGAACGAATCTCACCGGTAGTCGGGTCATAGATGTCCACACCGCGAATTTCCACAACCAGTTGTCCGTCATCCATCTGGCGGATTTCGATATCCGGTTCGCCAAACACCATAAACAGGTTAGCGGAGCCGGTCTTTTTGAGCAGTTCACCGCCCATCTGCAGATCCGGATTGATGCGGGTCGGAAGCACGGTCAGTGTTCCGTATCGTCTGGCTTCCTCAAGCACGTGAGGGTCAAAGGCAAATCCCAGAACTATCAGCAGATCAAAGCCAATGCCCTGTACGGCTTCCTTGGCGGCTTCCTTAATCAGATCCGGACCCACTGTTCCATGTTCGGGCCCGATGGTGACTGCGGCGCGCCGCACCGTTCCATCCTTCTCCTGATACTCCCCCGCGGCATGAATCCAGGTGCCTGCATACGGCTCCAGCCGGCTGAATTTCAGCCGTTCGTTCTTCTTTGTGTTCTGTACCCCGGCCGTCCGCAGGTTTTCGATGATCATCGCTTCAAACTGACCTGCCCCCGCCTGTTTCTGAGCGGCGACTTCGGATTGAGGGCGCTCTTCATCGGTGGAGAGCACGCGGTGCGGCGAAAGGCTTTCCACGGTGAACGGACCGGTAACGCGGATTTTTTTACTGTCCTCATAGGGCTGATCGTAGAGCAGTTCCATATCGGCGTGGCGGGCGATGGACTCGTCAATCTCTTTCTGGCGCTGGCGGCGCAGGTTCCACCATTCTTCGATCAACTTCCAGGTTTCCGAATCCGGCAGGATTCCCGCAGAGCGCAGGGCTTTTTCAGTTTCGACGCGCTCCTTTTCGCTCTGGAAGGGTGAGGGCAGGCGCGGGATTTCCCATTCCTGCCAGTTCTTCCCCGCCGCCTGGTTGATGCGGGCGCGCAGCGGTTCGAGCTGCTCCTGCCACTTTGCATGGATGACATCAATTTCTTCATTGTTGGCGATGGATTTGAGGGTGATGTGGGGGACGCGTCGGTAAACGAAGCCCTTTTTGATCTCATTTATCGTCGGCGGCAGCGGCGATGGCGGGAGCTGTCCGCTGAGTTCTGCTTCTTTTTTGATGCCCTCAGGCGAATCTGCCAGCAGGTAGTAGGGGAAGCGCGCTGCCATCAGGCGGGTGCGCGCCAGGGCGATGGCGACGCGCGAGGTGTCAATGGTGATCCAGCGCCGCCCCCACTGCTCAGCGACGTAAGCTGTGGTGCCGCTGCCGCAGGTGGGATCCAGCACTAGGTCGCCGGGGTCGGTTGCCATGAGGATGCAACGTTCAATGACCCTACGTGCAGTTTGCACCACATATACTTTATCGCTAGGTGGTGCTGTATCTGTCCAAATATTATCTATTGGGGAAACTGGATAATCGGCCTCAAAAATTATGTGGCGAATTGTTTTACCATCCTGATAAGGCTGTAAACGATTTGCCTTGATCATTCTTGTCATCCCTTGAATGGGAGTCTTCCAACATCTACCAGCAGGAGGAGAAAATTGTCTACCTTCAAAATCGAAATCATAAAATCCTGTTGCAAAGGTTCCTGACGGATATAGGTTGCTAAGTTGATAAATTTTGCCTTGAGATGGTATAAGTTTATGGTTTGATATCTCTTCAGCGGCTAACTTCCTACGCGTATTATCAGGCAATTGAATCCAATCCCAATGAGAATCCCCCTCAGTAATCATTTCCTTAAACAGTTTACGGAATTTGACATTTTTCTTATCTTTTGCATACCATAAAATATAGTCATAGCTTCCTTCCAGCAAAACACCAGTTAAAGGCATCCCCTTTTTGCGAAAAGAAAGTAGCTCTATCCGATTTTCAGAGTCAAATACTTCATCTAGGAGCAGGGCCACTAAGTGTAAGTTCTGCCCACCAATCTGAACAAAAATACTTCCACTCTCGGTAAGCAGTTCTCTACTTACCACCAGTCGGTCACGCATATATGCCAGATAAGAGTGTATACCCAACTGCCAGGTATCACGGAAAGCCTTGATCTGCTCGGGCTGGCGGGTGGCGTCTTCGATCTTGCCATCCTTCACATCCCGTTTGCGCGTGCTCACCTGCCAGTTCGAGCCAAACTCAATCCCATAGGGCGGGTCCATGTAGATCATCTGCACCCTGCCCTTCAGCCCTTCTTTCTCCGCCAGCGAGGTCATCACCAGCAGGGAATCGCCCAGAATCATGCGGTTGGTCCAGTTCTGCTCATGGTGGTAGAAATCCACCATGTCCTCGAAGGGCAGGCCGTTGAAATCGGCAAACAGGTTCAGTTGCGCGGGCTGGTCTTTCTGCGCCTGCTGGCGCACATTTTCGATAATCGCCTGCGGGGAGATCTTCTCCTGGATGTAGATGGGCACCACCGGCACTTCCAGTGGATGTTGATCCTGCTCGTCCTTGCCCTTCCAGACCAGTTGAGGGTCAAGGGATGGATCGCGGGGGTAAAGCATGGTTTTGGGCTGGCGTTCCTCATCGGCAACAAAGTCGCGCAGTTCCTCGGTGGGAATATTGGCGCGGGTGTCTTTGTGTTTGATGTGTTCCACAGGAATGTTGTTTTGAGATTTGCGTTTGGGGACCATGGTCTGATTTCACTCCAGAACCGGATTTAACCGATTATTCAATTCTTCCAGAACTCTGCGGCCGCGCTCGTTCAGGAAGGTTTCATAATCATTTTGCCAAATGCCGAACCGCTCCAGGTCGTCTATCAGGTGGGTCTTCATGGTTTCTTCCAGATGTTTGTTTGTTTTTCTGAAGGTGTTCATATACTCCGCTGGAGATTTGGCTCGAATAGCATTTTTGTTGAGATATTCGTCCACAATGGTGATATTGAGGATGCTGTTGGCTTTCCAGTCCGGCACTCCTCTGGATCGCAGATATGCTCTCGGGAAGAAATGGTGGTAGTTCTTACTGGTAGATGACTTCAGCCAGGAATTGTCGATCTTGACCGGGCTGTCGTTCTTGAAAGAGCGTGGAAGGAACCATGCATACAGACACAGGATTGCTTTACAAAAAGCATCGCCAGTACTGAACCATTTATAGCGCAGGTGATCCAGAGTCAGGTTAACTTCCTCGCCCCGATAGGAAGGGGGAGTACCGGCAAGGATTTCGTTCATGCGTTCCAGATCTTTTGCCATTTTTGTTTCAACGCCTGAGGAATAACGGTTGCTCAGCGAAGCCCACCAGAAAAACTGGGATATTAATTTATCCTGCAGAGCAGTGGTTGGGCGGTTGTGGTTTTTATAGAAAAAGTATGTCAAGGGCACCAGTAATGTGTTATAGGGCAGCAATTGAGAGACCGGAATGCGAAGAACAGTACGAATGTAGTCCACTGCCGTGAAAATCGATTCGGTAACTGCGGGCCAGGCATCAATGAATTCATTCTTGTTGAGTCTCAGGATATCCTGGCGCCGTATTCGCCCAACCATACAGGCGGCGACACATTGTAAAACTGTAATGGCAGGAATGGTCTCAAAATCGGCGTCTTCCAGGTCTTTTCCATGGTTATTGCTGTTTATCAGGACGTCATACCGTGCTGAAAGGTCAAAATTACGCTCGTTATCAAAAGTTTTTGCCACCATGATTTCAAACAATGTGAGTTCTGTACCGCCGGTATTGATCCTTGTGAATATCTCACAGGCAATGTCGAGCGGATAATTGGAAATCACAATGGTCGAAAAATCGTAGGTGGTGAGTCGGTGTTTATAAATATCAATCTTCTTAATGTGTTCAATCTGATAATTTTGTAACAGTTCAGTCAAATCACTGTTTAATAAGCGATAAACTGAGATGTATGCGCCGGTTTCCGGTGGTTCTGTGATTACGATCTGCTCGTCAGAATCAGGATCGGGATCAAGAAGGATACAGATATCTCCGTAATTGATTTCCTCACCTTCCCTGGTAAAAATTGCCCCTTTGCGTACCGCATACAAAGAAGTGATGCGTTGTTGTCCATCCAGTACATACAATACCGGTTCCCCGGAAGGTGTGTCTGGAAGGTTAATGTTTCCGATATTCCTGAAATGGCGCAATTCCTCAGTGGTTTTCCAGAAAATAAAGGTTCCGATTGGGAATCCCTTGATGATGCTGTCAATCAGTTTTGCACTCTGCTCTTTCGTCCAGACAAAGTCACGTTGAAATTTCGGTATCTTGATTCGTCCGGAATCGATGTCGTTGAACAGGAAATCATATTTTTTATTCTGGTTTTCTGGCTGGAACATTTTGATATCTCTCACATCAGGGTAATACCGCGATTGTTCATTTCTACACCATTTACAAAAGCCCGAATGGTGTGCTGTGCATCCCACGGATCGTTGATTTCCAGAAAAGCCCAGCGTCCAAAACCGCCGTGATTGTTGATGGCAGGCACCCACAGATTGCGGGCGGTGGCAACCTTCACGGCTTTGTCTTTACGCGCTTCGCCGCTTACTTCAATGATCAGGTTCAAAGGATTTTCACGCCCGTGCCCGTCATCCAGTTTCACAATAAAGTCAGGCAGGTAACTGTGTTCGCGTCCCTCCATAGTATAGGGAATGGTGAACCCCAGATTGTGGTTCTTGACATAACAGATTACCTCGTCCATGTCTTCCAGTGTCTGAGCCATCTTCTGTTCCCAGCTGCCGGTATCTGCGACTACATGAGAAACATGGCACTTGTCCGGATTTGTCCTGTACACCGGACGGGTGGTGTCGAAGTCCACATAACGGGTGGAACCAATCGGGTCGTAGGGGCGCAAAATGGGGAGGAGGGTTTTTGAAGCGGGAGTGGAAGCCGTAATAGCGCGGTAGATTTTATCGGCTGCGTTGTGAGCCGGTTCAGTCAGCAGCAGCATTTGAGGGAAGGTATTATCCTTGCAAACCAGGCATTCCGTCCGCCAGCGGCGCGCAATTTGAAGCAGCTGGGGGAACAGCCAGGGTTTGGGGTTGCCGTCTGCATCTCGAAAGTACTTTTCCAGCACCAGACTGGCGAGGCGGAAATCAATTTCCTGTTCGCGGCGGTTTTTCAAACCGTAAATGGTGTGGTATTCTGCGTCGCCGATGATTGAGGCCATCTCGGTCCTGACGGGTAATTCGCTGGTTGAAAGAGCCATGATTGAGTCGGGGGTAAAGACAGCAGTGAGCTGTTCGGATGGCAGATCGTAACGGTAACCGGTAACGCGTGGAAAGGTGATTTCGCAGGCAATCCGTTCTTCGAGGGCGCGCACCGGCACGGGCATTGGGCCGGG
>DLXG01000077.1:3269-3746 GCA_003448875.1 Anaerolineaceae bacterium | reverse complement strand
GTCCTTCTCCATCGAACACCCCCAGACCGTTCGCTGTGTCTTCTTCGGGTTGGGCGCAGACGGCACGGTTGGCGCCAATAAAAACTCCATCAAAATTATCGGCGAAGAAACCGATTTCCATGCTCAGGGCTACTTCGTATATGACTCCAAAAAATCCGGGTCGGTTACCATTTCGCATCTGCGCTTTGGCCCGCGCCCGATCCGTGCACCTTACCTGATCCAACCCGGACAGGCCAACTTTGTCGCCTGTCACCAGTTCACCTTCCTGGAAAGGCTGGATGTACTGAAATACGCCGCGCCGGGTGCGGTGTTCCTACTCAACAGCATCTACCCGCCCAATCAGGTTTGGGATCACCTGCCGCGTGAAGTTCAGCAAACCATCATTGACAAGAAACTGAAATTCTACGTGATTGATGCCTACGAAGTCGCTCAAAAGACCGGTATGGGCGGGCGGATCAACACCATCATGCAGACCTG
>DLXG01000077.1:0-2952 GCA_003448875.1 Anaerolineaceae bacterium | reverse complement strand
ATCAACACCATCATGCAGACCTGCTTTTTCGCTATCAGCGGTGTGTTACCGCGCGACGAAGCCATTGCCCAGATCAAGAAGAGCATCGAGAAAACCTATGGTAAGCGCGGCGAAGCAGTAGTCAAGCGCAATTTTGAAGCGGTAGACCACACGCTGGATAACCTGTTTGAGGTCAAAGTGCCGGATCGGGTAACCAGCACCTTCAGCCGCCGCAAAGCGGTTGCCGATGAAGCCCCGGCCTTTGTGCGCGAAACCCTGGCGCCGATGATGATCTTTGAAGGCGACAGCCTGCCGGTCAGCAAACTGCCGGTGGATGGCACCTTCCCCACTGCCACTGCCCGCTGGGAAAAACGGAACATTGCCCTTGAAATTCCGGTCTGGGATCCAGATGTATGTATCCAGTGCGGCAAGTGTGCACTGGTTTGCCCCCATGCGGTCATTCGTCAGAAGGTTTACGATCCCAAGTATCTCGAAAACGCGCCGGAAACCTTCAAATCCACCCCCGCCAAATTCAAGGAATTTCCGGGCATGGTATTCACCATTCAGGTTGCGCCGGAGGACTGCACCGGCTGCGCGCTGTGTGTGGAAGCCTGCCCCGCCAAGAACAAATCTCAGGTGGGTTTGAAAGCCATCAACATGGCGCCCCAGCCGCCCTTGCGCGAAACCGAACGGGTCAACTGGGAATTCTTCCTCTCCCTGCCGGAAGTTGACCGCACGGCGATCAGCGTCAGCACGGTCAAAAACTCACAGCTGCTCGAGCCGTTGTTTGAGTTCTCGGGTGCCTGCGCCGGCTGCGGTGAGACACCCTACGTCAAACTGGTTTCACAGTTATTCGGCGACCGCACCGTAATTGCCAACGCTACCGGCTGTTCCTCTATCTACGGCGGTAACCTGCCCACCACACCGTGGGCAGTCAACCGCGAAGGGCGCGGCCCGGCCTGGTCGAACAGTCTGTTTGAGGACAACGCCGAATTTGGTTTGGGTATGCGCCTGACAATTGACAAACAAAGCGAGTTTGCCCGCGAATTGCTGCTTGGGCTGGCTCCGCAAATCGGGCAGGTGCTGGTAGATGCCATTCTGACCGCCGATCAAACCAGCGAGGCAGGCATCAAGGCTCAGCGGGAGCGGGTAGCCCAGTTGAAACAGGTTCTCAAAAACCTGAAAGACCCCCGCGCGGCCATGCTGCTGGATCTGGCGGACTTCTTGGTGCGTAAGAGCGTCTGGATCATCGGCGGTGACGGCTGGGCTTATGACATCGGCTACGGCGGGCTGGATCATGTGCTGGCCTCCGGCCGCGATGTCAATATCTTGGTACTGGATACCGAGGTGTACTCCAACACCGGCGGCCAGTCGTCCAAAGCCACACCGCGCGCAGCGGTTGCCAAATTCGCCGCCAACGGCAAAAACCTGCCCAAGAAAGACCTCGGCATGATTGCTATGGCCTACGGGTATGTTTACGTGGCCCGCGTAGCGATGGGCTACAACGACGCCCAAACCCTCAAAGCCTTCCTTGAAGCCGATGCCTACGAAGGCCCGTCCCTCATCATTGCATACAGCCACTGCATTGCCCACGGCATTGATATGCGCAAAGGGCTGGATCAGCAAAAACTGGCGGTGCAGTCCGGTGTCTGGCCGGTCTTCCGTTACAACCCCTTACTGGCGGAAGAAGGCAAGAACCCGCTGCAGCTGGATTCTCGCGATCCCTCTGTGCCGGTGGAAGAATACGCCTACAACGAAACCCGCTACCGCATGTTACTGCAAAGCGATGAGTCCCGCGCCGAAGCCTTGATGAAACAGGCACGCGAGGATGCCATCCGGCGCTGGAAACTCTACCAGCAAATGGCTTCGATTCAGTATAATGGACATGGCCAGGAGCCAACCGCCGGCAAGAGTGAGTAAAACACCTGCCAGCGTGCGGAAGGTTCGTTCCGCACGCTGGCTTAATACCAAGATGAGGAGAAACAACGATGGCTGACCTAACTACCACTTATCTGGGCCTGAATCTAAAAAATCCTCTGGTCGCTTCAGCCTCGCCCCTCTCCAAAAAAGTAGAAGGGGTCAAGCGGCTGGAAGAAGCCGGAATCAGCGCGGTTGTGATGTACTCGCTCTTTGAAGAGCAAATTGTCCACGAAAGCCACGCCCTCGATCATTACCTGACGCGCGGCAGTGAATCATTCGCCGAAGCGCTAACCTACTTCCCCGACCTTGAACGCTACAACGTGGGGCCGGAAAGTTATCTGGAACTGATTTACCGGATTAAGAAGGCCGTCAGCATTCCGGTAATCGGCAGCCTCAACGGAATTTCCACCGGCGGCTGGATTAACTACGCGAAGCGGATTGAGGAAGCCGGAGCCGATGCGCTGGAACTCAATATTTACTATGTGCCGACGGATCCCAAACTGACCAGTCAGGAATTGGAACAGACCTATGTGCAACTGGTGCGGGATGTGCGCAGCCAGATCAAAATTCCGCTGGCGGTTAAACTCAGCCCCTACTTCACCGCCCTGCCCAATCTGGCCACCCAATTAGCCGAGGCGGGCGCGAACGGTTTGGTGCTGTTCAACCGCTTCTACCAGCCAGACCTCGATATCGAATCGCTGGATGTGGTGCCTAACCTGGTGCTGAGCACATCGGATGAGTTACGCCTGCCGCTGCGCTGGGTGGCCATCCTCTATGGTCGCATCAAAGCCGATCTGGCCCTTTCCAGCGGCGTTCACAGCCACACCGATGTCATCAAAGCCCTGATGGCAGGCGCCAATGTAGCCATGACCACCTCCGAACTGCTGGCAAAGGGCATTGGACGGGCTACTGAGATCCTGACCGCCTTGAATAACTGGCTGGATGAATTCGAATACACCTCTGTTCGCCAGATGATCGGCAGTATGAGCCAGCAGGCGGTCGCCGAGCCGGCCGCTTTTGAACGGGCAAACTACATGAAAGCCCTGATGAGCT
>DLXG01000002.1 GCA_003448875.1 Anaerolineaceae bacterium | reverse complement strand
GTCGGAATAATGAAAACTTACATTTTGAAAACGAATTTCGCCCCGAATTGGAGGAATTTCGATGGCATCGGCAGCATCCTGAACTTCGATGGGGGTATTCAGCAGATTGAGAATACGCTCACCGCTCGCCATTGTGGATTGAAATGAATCGAAACGGCGGCTCAGATCGCGGATAGGATCAAAAAATCGGTTGATGTATAGAACAAAAGCGACCAGTGTACCGGGGGAAAGCTGCTCTCCCAAAACAGCACTGCCGCCCAGCCAGACTACCAGTGCCATGGCTGTAATCCCAAGAAAATCAATTGCCGGGAAAAAGCGTGCAGCCAGACGGGCTGCTTTAATGTTTACATCCAGATTATTGCGATTGACCGTATCTCGAAAATAAGCGTAATTTTGATCCTCGCGTGAAAATGCCTGGACGACTCGTAATCCATTGATATTTTCGGCCAGTACGGAATTAACCCAACTGATGGCTTTGCGGGTCTCTCGATAATATTCGCGGGCACGATTGCGAAACATGCGCGTAATCAGAATGATGAGAGGAAGGACGCTGAACGTCAGAAGAGATAAACGCGGGTTCATGCTGAACATGGTGAAAACGATACCGATCAGCACGAATAAATCGCGGGCGATGGCCAGCATTGCCCAGGTGATGAATTCCCGTAAAACACTGACATCGTTAATGACGCGGACGATGATTCGTCCGACCGAATAATGGGTAAAAAAACTGAGAGAAAGCCGTTGCAGATGGTGAAAAAGGCGGGAACGAATGTCAAAAATAATGGACTGTCCGACACGGGACATGATATAAACCCGCCCATAAATGGCTGACCATTGCAGAATGGCAATTGCAAGATAGAGCAGTACCAGATTGCGGAGAGTTGGGAGAGAACGAGCGTCAATACCTTCATCCACAGCCAGTTTAACCAGATATGGCCCTGCCACTGAGGCAGCAGATGTGATGGCCATTAGCACCAATGAAATCAGCAGCGGCTTCCAGTAGGGTTTTACAAAGGCGATCAGACCATGGACAACTTGCGGGTCATACCCTTTGAATTGCACATCCTCATGAATGGTGGAGGGGGCAGTCACAGCCATGAATTTTTCTTACTCCAACGAATTCTTTGAGCGGATATTGATTCTGGCATAATCCAATTGCTGAATAGACAGGTCTTCTTCCAATTCTTCCTGATTTCTTAATTGCAGGTCATAAATCTGACGGTATAGACCATTTAAAGCCAGCAATTGCTGATGGGTTCCTTGCTCCACAATGCGTCCCTGATCCATAACCAGAATTAAGTCAGCTTTTTTGACGGTTGATAAGCGTTGAGCAATGATCAAAGTGGTTCGTCCTTCCATCAGAGTAGAAAGGGCTTTTTGAATCAAGTGCTCGGTTTGGGTATCCACGCTGGAGGTTGAATCATCAAGGATCAGGATACGCGGATTCATCAGAAGAGCTCTGCCGATGGCAATTCGCTGGCGTTGGCCACCGGAAAGGGTCACACCTCTTTCGCCGACAACCGTATCATATCCGTGGGGTAGCTCCATGATAAATTCATGCGCCTGAGCGGCTTTGGCAGCGGCAATGATTTCCTCATTGGTGGCGTCTGGACGACCATAAGTCAGATTTTCACGGATAGTGGTTGAAAACAATAAAGAAGTCTGCAAGACTATACCGATTTGTCGGCGCAGAGAGGGAAGGTCCATCTGTCGGACATCAATCCCATCAATTTTTACTGCACCTTCGCTCACGTCATAGAATCGCGGAATCAGATTGACAAGGGTGGTCTTTCCGGAACCAGTTGCACCGATGATGGCAATTCTCTGGTTCGGTTCGATTTTGAGATTAATGTCACTGAGAATGGGTCTCTCATTGTGGTTGTATCGGAATGAAACCCGTTCAAAGAGTATTTCCCCGCGAAATGTCGGGCAAAGTATGGCGTTTGGCGGGGATTGAATATCCGGCTCAGTTTCGAGAATTTCAAACGTGCGTTGTAAACCGGCGTATGCTTCACCGGCTGCATTAACCAGCCAGGCCAGTTGCTGGGCAGGGTTTGCCAGCAGCAGCATGTAGCTGTTAAAGGCCACCAGTTCGCCCACCGTAATTTCGCCTCGGATAGCCATTTGACCGCCGAACCAGAGGATCAGAATGGTGCCCAGTGTTACCAGAAAAATTGTCGAGGGCATGACTTTTGCCCATTCGCGTACAACCGTAATCTGGCGGTCGAACAGTTTGCGGTTGGTCTGGTCAAAACGTTCGGTTTCATACTTTTCCTGAGCAAAGGCGCGGACTACCTGAACACCAACGACATTTTCCTGCAAAATGGATGACAACTCACCCAGCGTGTTATCTACGGCGAGAAACAGTCTGCCGACCCTTTTGCCGAAATCGGTGGTCAACAATACCAGAGGAATCAAAGGAGAGATGGCAATAGCGGCCAACACGGGATGACGGCTGAACAGCAATATGCCAATTCCAATCAAGAGGATGATAATGCGGGCCAGCTCGACCAGACCGTGTCCGGCAAAACTTTGCAATGAGCGGACATCCTCGATCACGCGGCTGATCAGTTGACCGGTGGGCATGTGGTCATGGTAGTGAAAGGACAGGCGTTGAATGTGGTCATATAGACGGTTACGTAGATCATAGGCCACATGGTGGGCAATCC
>DLXG01000231.1 GCA_003448875.1 Anaerolineaceae bacterium | reverse complement strand
ATGTGGCCGCGCAGACGCTCCTTCTCTCCGGCGCTTAATTCCTTGGCAGTGATCACAATGATGGGTATCTCAGCAGTGACCGGATCGGACTTCAAGGCATCCATAACGGCAAAGCCGTCCATTTCCGGCATCATCAAATCGAGGATGACGAGATTGGGGTGTTGGGTGCGAATAAGTTCTACGGCTTCAACCCCATTGGCGGCTTCAAAGAGTTCGTACTCACCCTGTGATTGCAAAATACGGCGAATCAAACGGCGTACATCCGGGTTATCATCCACAATTGCAATGCGCGGGAAGCGGTCAATGGCTACTTTGCTCAGGGCGGCCAGCAGGCCTTCTTCGGTGCTTTCCTCCATTTGCTCGGATGGAAGAACAACATCCTTTGACCAGCCCTCGCCGAGAATGTTGCGTTCGATCGGCATGGTATGCCCACTCACATTGATCACGACGTTTTCGTGGGGGGCAATTTGCCCGCTGCGTACCAGTTTGATCAAGCCGGCTACTGCCACCCCGGCGGCTGGTTCAATGGAAAGGCCCTCCATTTTTGCCAGAAAGTGCATGGCGCGGAAGGCTTCCTGATCGCTAACCATCTCAAACGTTCCGCCGGTTTGCAAAATCTGGTTTCGTAAAAGGGTGTATGTGCGGCCGGGGTCACCGGTTGCCAGTGTGGCAATCAGAGTGTTGGGGGAGCGAACGGGGGCAGCGGTTTCCAAACCTTGCCGCCAGGCATGAACCATAGGTGCACAACCTTCAACCTGAATGACGGCAATTTTGGGAATGCGCTCGATGATTCCCATTTGATACAACTCTTCAAAACCTTTATAGACACCCAATGGACCCATTCCGCCGCTTACCGATTGGATATACCAGTCGGGAGTTTTCCAAGGTAGAACGGATAATCCATTGGTCGGTTGCAGTGAATTGCCTTTTTGGGTGGTAAATTGTTCGGCTATTTCAAAAGCAATGGTTTTCATGGATTCGACGCTGGTGATACTTTTGGCACCGGCGTCCAGATATAAACCTCGCTGGCGGGCAAACTCAGCCGCAACCTGTTTTGCCTGATCGTATGAACCAGTAACTTTGATGACCTGTGTGCCGTAGAGGGCTACTTCACGCATTTTTGCGGCAGGGACAAGACTGGTGAGAAAAGCCCATAACTTTATTCCGGCTCGGGCAGCGTAAGCAGAATAGGCAATGGCAACATTGCCAGTGGATGCAATGACTGCTTCGGTTATGCCTGCTTCTTTCAGGGCAGTGATGGTCACGGCTGCCTGGCGGTCTTTGAAAGAGGCGGTGGGACCCTGGCGCTCGTCTTTGAGGTACAAATTCGGGTGGCTTAGAATCATGCCCAGATTCAATGCCCTTAGCAGGGGAGTTCCACCCTCGTTTAGGCACAGATCAGGGTTAGGATTGAGAACGGGCAGCAATTCTCGATAACGCCAGATGTTATATGGTCGGCGGGATATTAAGTTAGGTAAATTTTTTGCGAGGGTTTCATAATCATAAACCGCTTTGCGCCAGAGACTGCCACAATGTGGACAACTCGATTCAAGCGGTGAAAAGGGGGACTGGTGATGGCAATCCAGACATTCAATTACAAACGGTAAACTCATTAACCTTAAACCTCATGGAAAACTAGACTTGAATACGGTGTAAAGCCTGCTCAAGATGATTGAGCAAGTCTTTTTCCCGTAAGTAACTTTTGTTCAGCATATTCTGGCTGAAATTGGCCAACTGATGATGCTGTTCTGGTGTCAGGTCGGCGCCGGTCAGGATGATGATGGGAATGTTGCGAAACTGGCTGTCAGTGCGAATTTTCTCCAACAACTGAAAGCCATCCAATCCCGGCATGAACAAATCCAGGATGACCGCATCCGGTTTGATGCTGTGTATCATTTGCAGAGCCTTTTCACCATCAAACGCGGCAAAAATTTCAAAATTCTTTTGTTCCGTTAGTGTTTTCTGAATTAATCGCTGATCTTCGAGAGAATCATCCACCACCAATATGCGATGGATGCGATTCTGGCGGTTAAGACGGTAAACAGCGTTGACCAGATCTTCCTGCAAGAAGGGTTTAACCAGATAATCGGCTGCTCCGAGGCTAAAACCTTTTTCTTCCTCTTCCAGAATACTGCAAATGATTACCGGAATATCCCGCGTGTGAGGATCGTTCTTGAGGGCATGAATGACCTGCCAGCCATCTACTTCTGGCATCATAATATCTAATGTGATAGCAAATGGTTTGAGAGACTTGGCCTTTTCAACTGCCAGTTTGGGCTGGGTGAGGGGTACCACCTTATACCCGCTGGTTTGTAAAAAGCGTTCGTATAATTTGATCACTTGCAAGTCATCATCAATCGCCAGAATCACTTTTTCGGTTTTGGATAGGATTTCGTCCGATTTTAGTTCGCTGGTCTGTCTGGCAGGTTGCTGAACGGGAAGAGTGAAGTAAAATGCACTCCCTTTACCTACCTCACTCCACAGCAGGCCGATGCGCCCGCCATGCAGTTCAATGAATGAGCGGGAAATCGAAAGCCCCAAACCAGTGCCGCCGGTCTTACGGGTTGGCGAATCATCCACCTGAGAGAACGGCAGGAACAATTTTTCCCGTCCCTTTTCATCAATACCCTGCCCGGTATCTGTCACCACAACCATGACTTCTGGTTTATTATCCGGGCTGATAGACTTTTTGGCCTCTACGGTTATTGAACCGGTATCGGTAAATTTGGCCGCATTGGAGATGAAGTTGAGCAGGACTTGACGGATGCGGGTATTGTCTGCGATCACTAGCGGTAAGTCGGGTTCAACAGAATGGTGTAGTTTGATGGGTTTATCTTTAACCAAACCAACCGCAGTGGACATTACCGAATTGACCAGATCCGCAATGTTGACTTCCTCGAATTGCAATTCCATTTTACCGGCTTCAATCTTCGAAAGATCCAGCACATCATTAATCAGGCCGAGCAGATGTTGACCGGAATTGTAAATTGAGGTCAGATCCTGTCTTTGAAGATCGTTGATCGGCCCGTCAATTCCTTTGAGAATGACCCGCGAGAAACCAATAATGGAGTTCAACGGTGTGCGTAATTCATGGCTCATGTTGGCGAGGAATTGAGATTTCAGCCGGTCAACTTCGCGCATTTCCTGATAGGCTTTTTGAGCAAGTTCGTAAGCGCGCGCATTTTCGATGGCTACTGCAATCTGGTCGGCGAGAATCTGGAACACACCCAGCTCATTTTCCTGAAAGGCGTTTGGCAGGTTAGATTGGATGTCCAGTGCGCCAATGACGCGGTCAGCAATACGCAGGGGGATACCTAATTCTGAGCGGGTATCAGGCAAATGCGGGTTGGGCAGGTAAATCGGGCTTTCGGCAACATTGTTGACCAGAACGGGGCTGCCCGTGTCGGTAACTTTTCCGATAATGGAGCGTGAGCCGACCGCAATTTTTTGACGGCTCTCCATCACTTCTTTTGCCCCGTGTCCGCTGGCCTGTTGAATGACAGCATGAGTGCCTTCCTCGTTGACCAAAAAGATGGCTGTATGGTAAAAACCGAACCGTTCGCGAAGCAAATTAACGATGCGATTGAGTAATTCATCTTGAGAGAGAACGCTGGTGGTGTCGCGGGCAATTTCGGCAGCCGCCTGAAGCTCAAGCGCGCGGCGCTGGGCTTCTTTAAGCAGGCGTTGCCTTTCAAGGGCGACTGCAACACCACTGCTGGCAACGTTCAGCACGCGTACTTCTTCCACATCATAAGTTGCGGGCTTGCTGGATGTGGTTGCAAGAAGACCGACGATTTTACCCGCGCTAAACAACGGTACAAATATACCGGAAGCAACACTCATCTGCTGCAGGGTTTGTTTAGAGATGGGATCAAGCCGGCTGCTTTCAAGGTTATTCAAAATGATGGGTTCTTCTCGTAAATCTTTAAGGATCGGCAGATGGCTAACAGACTGGCGAAATTCTGCCAGTGCCGGGCTGCCGGCAACTGAGGCACTTGCGACCACTTCATATTCAACAGGTACACCCTGTTGGTCATTGTAAATCTGAATAATGGCCACTCGTTCGGCCTGTGCGGGCAGAATTTCGGTCATCACGAGATCTACGAGATCGCTGGCGTCACCCGCCTGAGCAATTCCGCTGCTGATTCGATAGTACAGTTCTGTTTCTGCCAGCGCCGATTGAGTTTGCTCGAAAAGGCGCATGTTTTCAATGGCAGTGGCCATCTGGTCTACCAGCGGCGGGAAGGTACGCATTTCACGGATGGTGAAGTAATGCAAACCCTCCGAGAGGAAGAGCAATGCGCCTAATTGCTTACGGGCGGCCCAAAGCGGTAATACAGCAATGGAACGCACGTTCATTGCTTCCAGAGATGAACGTGCAGCAGGTTGTATGCTCAGGTCGAAAATATCGTTGTAAAAGATCGGAAG
>DLXG01000098.1 GCA_003448875.1 Anaerolineaceae bacterium | reverse complement strand
TGCGGTTTCGCCTTTCTGAGCCAGCATTTTTCCGCCAAGCGCAACCAACGGCAAGAGATACTCGGCTAAGACCGGTAAATTGGCAACCGCGCGGGCAACGGCCCAGTCGTATTTTTCGCGGTGGGCTCGGTCCTGCCCCAATTCTTCGGCGCGGGCCTGCAGCAAGGTTACATCTTCCAATTCGAGCGTTTGAACGATATGCCGGCAAAATTCCAGTTTTTTGCCGACCGATTCGACGAGGGTCAGTTTCATGCGCGGGTAGATGATTTTGAGCGGGATTCCGGGAAAGCCAGCCCCAGTGCCAATATCAATCAGGCGTTCGGGCGGGCGGTCGCGAAAAGCCAGAATACAACTGAGCGAATCGAGGAAGTGCTTGGTGCGAATCCCCTCCCGATCGCGGATGGCGGTCAGATTCATACGGCTGTTCCATTCCAGCAGTTCATCCTCATATCGCTGAAAGGCAGCCACCTGCCGGGCAGACAGTTGAATCCCCACCAGCGTTTTCAGGTCTTTGACCCACTTTTCCATACCGCGCCAATTATACCGGATGGAGGCGGGCTTGGGGGATTTCTGAGCCGTTCAGGTCGTTTGAGCCGTTGTTTTACGCAGCGATAAGCCGAAGGCAACCAGCGAGATGAAGAAGAGGGGCAGATGCATTACACCCATCCAGAAATTAGCCGGGATCATCACAAAGTGAGTCAGCAAATTGAACAACGCGATCAGCAGGCCGATGAAGCCGCTCAGGCGCAGTAAGAGGCGGTTGGCATTTGGATAGAAGATCACCAGTAAACCGGTATATACTGGCAGCATCATGCAGCCGGTCAAACCCGCTTCATTGATGAAAAACAACTTTGGATCGGGATTCAGCAACATTGGGTTGGGTTGAATCGGCATCCAGAAAGCGAGCAGCATCAAGGGCAGGATAATCCAGGCGCGGTGCGGCAATGGACGGGCTGAAAAATCTGAACGAGGCTTGAGAGCCTCAACCAGCCATGTGATACCGATTACCCCGAAAAGGATGACATTGCCGATAATGATGACCAGCCCGTGGGAACTGGTGATGGCACTGTTTTGGAAGAGGGCTATCCCCAGCAGGTTCAGGCCGGCATACAGCGAAAACCAGCGCTGCGACTTTTGCGGCTGAACAAGCAGCCAGATGGTGAGGCCAAGCGGAATGATCTTAAATATTGGGAAAACCACAGGAAGTGAGTAAATCAGTGGTTGGGAGAGGACTGCATTGATCACCAGCGAGGTGTTGCGCGGGTCGTAGGGTTGCTGGGAGTACAACGGCATGAAACTGATCAGGACGACGATCAGCAAGAACCACCAGCGGCTGGTCAGCCTTTCCAAACGGGTTGATGGGTTGGATTTCGTTGCTTTCATAAAAATATCTCCACTGAGGCTGCTTTGATTTTAAGAAACTCCCCCCACATTCCAAACCGATAAATGACATGCCTTGAAGATTACAAACTTCATTCAAATTAATTCGGAAGGCTGAAATCCAAAAAAGCCCATTCCATCAGGTACAATTAGGGCATGCACCGGTTTTTTGTACCTGTGACAGCCTTTCAGAGCGAGGTTGTTGAATTTCCGCCGGAATGTGCGCGTCAGATGGCGCAGGTCTTGCGGTTAACCCCCGGCTGTAAGGTGATTGCGCTGGATGGATCTGGCAGCGAAGCAGTGGTGGAAATAACCCGGCTTTCGGCACGGCAGGCAAACGGGGTTGTACTTGGCTGGCAAAAAAATGAGCGCGAACCCGCCCTGCACCTGACCTTAGGGCTGGCCCTGACCCAACGGGAAAAGTTTGAGTGGACGCTGCAAAAAGTGACCGAAGTGGGAGTGAGCAAAATTGTACCGCTGGTCACGCGGCGCAGTCTGGTGCAACTACCCTCTCAGGTTCTGGAAAAGTATCCGCGCTGGCAGCGGATTTTACAGGAAGCCGCCGAACAATCCGGGCGAGGGATTGTGCCGGTTCTGGATGAACCGAAGATACTGCCTGATTTTATTATGCAAAGCAGGGATTTTGATTTTGCGCTGATCGCATGGGAAGGCGAGACACAGCGGTTACTCCAGCAGGCGGTTCCGCCTTCGGCTTGTCAAAAGCGGGCAGGATTGTTGATCGGGCCTGAGGGCGGCTGGGAATGGGAGGAAGTCCAGCAAGCCGGTCAAGCCGGCTGGCTGCCGGTCAGTTTGGGCCGGCGAATATTACGTACCGAAACAGCCGCCATCGTGGCAGCAGCGCTGCTGATTACCCTCTGTGAAGCAAATCAAACGGGAGAAGATCATGACCAATCGGCTGATTAATTTGCTCTGGATCGGTATTTTCATCGGGGTGGCTGCCTGTTCAACGGCGACATCAACACCGCTGGTGCCGACTGCGGTTATTCAGCCGCCGCTGATCTCTCCAACCGCCCCGCCTGAAACGCGGCTGCTGGATACCCTGCCACCTCCGCAACCCGAAGTGATGTCCTCAACGCTTACTCCCTCTATCGTAACTCCAAAAACCACCCACGAAGATTGGTTCTATACTTCCCCAGATGGTCAATGGACGGTTCAGGTCAGCGCAGAGTTTCCGATTGCGGCTGATGGATCGCTGAGCGGCGAGCGTTACCGGCTGACGCTTGCTGTATTTCGTAAGGATGGCGGTTTGCGCTGGGATGTTTTAGATGAAGAACGTCCCTTTGGTTTAGGATATACCCTGCCAGCCCAGTTCCATTGGAGCAAAGACGGCAGTCAGCTTTTTTATACGGAACACGGTATTCCGGACGGCAATCCGACAATTGTTGGATTCGACTGCGGGTTATATCGGGTCAATTTACAAAGCGGTGAAAGAACTCAATTAAGCGGAGATTGCGGTCTGTTACGTGCCGCAGGGGATGGGGAGACGTTCGCTGTCTTGCAGGGCAACCGTCTGCTCATTCATAACATGGCCGGACAAGTCGTTCGCGAGATTGCTTTCACAAACCTGCTGCAATTGGACAACGAGAGCGGCTGGCAGGCAGGCGGATTGGTCTGGTCACCCGAAAATGGGCGGCTGGCTTTCAGTGTGTTGAAGAACATCCAACAACCGGCAGAAATTCACACGGCTTTTGTGCTGGTTGACTTACTGAGCGGGGTGGTGCGTTATGTAGCCGAGAATCGGGCGGGGCAATACCTGCCGATAGAGTGGGGAGAAGGCGATACCCTGCTGGTTGTGGATGCATTTGGTCTGCGCTACCGGCTGAATATTCGCACCGGTGAAATCAGTCTTGGCGAGTAGGTAAGTGGCTGTCAGGAGATGAGCCGGCGCGGGAGCAGATTTTTCAACCAGTTTCCGCTCGGGCGTCCGCGTCCTATAAAACGATTGTGCTCATCGAAAACAATCCACAGTCGGGTGGGTTCGTTTATGATTGTGGGCATGGGAACATCATCGCCCTTCAGCCATTCATCCAGCAGTTCAGCCGGCAGGGTCAAACGGCCGGCACGGAAGTGCGGAGCAAAGCGGCTGACCCATTCG
>DLXG01000138.1 GCA_003448875.1 Anaerolineaceae bacterium | reverse complement strand
CTGGCCCGCCGGACTGCGGCGGGCTGGCAAATCTTACTGCCCGCTGATGCCGCCTGGAAGGAAGTTTTCGCATCCCTGCCTCAGCAATCCCTCCCCAGCGAAATTCAACCCTTACAGGCAAATGTACCTGATGATGAAGCAGTCACCCAGGCCCCCTTGACGGGTTACTACCTGCCCTACGCCGCCGGCACTGCCCGCTGGATGGAGGGCTCGATCAGCCACTTTCAATCCATCCCCGAATTGGGGTATCCTTCCTGTTCAATAGATTACTGCCGTTACGCATACGACTTCACCGATCTTCAACCGTTTCCTCTGCTGGCATCCAAAGAAGGTTATGTGGTCAGTTCCCGCGATTCCTGCCCGGATGGCAGCCCGACCTGCACCAACTACATTGTCCTGCATAACCGGGCCGAAGGCACCTATCAGATCTACCTGCATCTGGCTTATGGCACGATCCCGGACAAACTGACCCCCGGCACGTTCGTCCAGCGCGGCCAGTACATCGGCGACAGCGATGACACCGGTTACAGTACCTCCCAGCACGTTCACTTCATGGTCACCAATAGCATCTGGACGGGCAAGGGCGGCTATCCGTGGGGAAGTTCCATAGATATCCGCTTTGCGGATGTGCCGATCAACAACGGCATCCCGCGCAACTGTTACGAAGTAACCCGCTTTCCCATTTACGACGGTGCTACGGAATGTTTGGGGAACAAACTCGACCCGCGCAACCCGGCTAACGACTGGTACGTTTCCGGCAATGTGGGCGCATTTCCGCCAACCGGCAGCCTGACCCGACCAACCGCCGGAGAAACGTTGTTGCAGGGCACCGGCTCGGTCATTGACGTCACCGCAACCGCCAGCGATGATGTGCGCGTTGCTGCCGTTGGGCTGGTGGTCAGGGTCAACGATCAATGGGTAGAGGCGGCACCAAAAGTCACTGCACCGGTGCAGGCCGGTCTGTATGATTGGGATGTGAATTTATGTTCCGTCGGCCCGCTGAACGGCGCGGTTGAACTTGCCTTGCGGGTTTGGGACCACGAGGGGAATGTGGCTTCCGCACTCAGCCCGCGCACCGTCCAGGTAACTCACGCCTGTCCGCCCTCCGCCAGCCAGTTGAGAGCCGCCGAGGTATTCGCATCAACCGCCGTGCGCTTGAGCTGGGACGTGGTAGATCATGGGGCGGGCTTTGGGGGGTTTGAACTGCAATGGCGGCCCGAACCGGGTAACTGGCAGGACGGCGGAATGATTTTCATCCCCGCTCAGCGGCGCTCAGTCTGGTTTGTGGGAGAGCCGGGTAACACCTACGCATTCCGCCTGCGCGCACTCGATATCAATGGACAGGTTGAAGAATGGCCTGCCGGGGATTCTGCCGAAACTTTTGCAGTCATCCCTTCGTCCTGCCAGCCGGATCTGAATGAACCGGATGACACCCCCGCGCAGGCAAGGCTGCTGAATCTCGGTGAGCCGGCTGGGGGCAGCCTGTGCGGGCAAAGCAACCCCGATTGGTTTCGCTTCTCCATCAGCCAGCCGGGCAATTATCTGGTGAGTGCCTTTTCGCAGAGCGGCGGGGCAGCCGTCCGCTTGCGCCTCTACGCTGAGGATGCCGTGACCGAACTGGGCTCCGCCGCAGCACCTGCCGCGGGCGAGAACGCTTATCTGCGCTTCCAGCCCTCCAGCGCGGGAGTCTATTACCTCAAAGTCGAACCACTCCTGCCAAATCTTTTCGGTACAGAGGCGATTTATCAGCTGAACCTCTGGGAAGTGCAGGACACCTTTCTGCCGCTCATCTCCCGCTGATTTTCTCCATTTCCATAAACAGATCCTCCCGCGCCAGCCACAATCGCGCGGGAGGGTCTTTGTTTCCGATTTACCGGGCAAGTTCGTATGGATACTTTACGGAATCTGGAACAGGCCCAGTTCCTTGACCTCTTGTTCGGTTGCTTCGGGTAAACCTAAGATGACATCCACCTGACGGTCAAAAGTATCCGGCAACTTATATTTCAGATAATCGGCGGTCATGATCACCGCTTTGCGAGCAATTTCCTCAGAAATGCCCAGTTTTTCGGACATTCGTTTGATCAGTTCCTCCATATCCGTGCCTCCTTTCAGCCAACCCAATTGTTGACTATACACAGGATAACACGAGAATGTAAGATTTTCGTTAATCCATGTGATGAATCACCGCATCTCCAAACTCAGAACACTTCAGCAGCGTGGCATCTTCCATCAAGCGGTGAAAATCATACGTTACTGTCTTAGCGCGGATCGCCCCTTCCATACCACGGATGATCCGGTCGGCAGCCTCATCCCAGCCCATATACCGCAGCATCATCTCACCGGAAAGAATCACCGAACCGGGGTTGACCATATCCTTATCGGCGTATTTCGGGGCCGTACCGTGAGTGGCCTCAAAGACAGCATGACCGGTATCGTAATTGATATTGCCGCCGGGAGCAATTCCAATCCCGCCCACCTGCGCTGCCAGCGCATCCGAAAGATAATCGCCGTTCAGGTTCATGGTCGCCAGCACGTCAAAATCACGGGCCCGCGTGATCGTTTGCTGAAAGACAATGTCGGCAATCACATCTTTCACCAGCAGTTTTCCGGCTTTGAGGGCTGCTTCCTGCTCAGCGTTAGCCGCCTCTTCGCCTTTGGCGGCTTTTGTGCGCTCCCACTGCGCCCAGGTATAAACCTGATCGCCAAATTCCTGTTCGGCCAATTCGTAGCCCCAGTTGCGGAATGCCCCTTCGGTAAACTTCATGATGTTCCCTTTGTGCACCAGAGTCACACTGCGCCGCTTGTACTGCAAGGCATACCGCAGGGCTGCCCGCACGAGACGATGAGTGCCCTCTTTTGAAATTGGCTTTAAGCTGAAAGCGGCCGTATCGGGAAACCGAATTTTCTGATACTCTTGCGGAAAATGCTCTTTCAATAAAGACTTGAAGCGCTCGTTGGCCTCTGTCCCCAGTTCAAATTCTATGCCGGTGTAAATGTCTTCGGTGTTTTCGCGGAAGATGACCATGTCCACATCTTCCGGGCGGCGCACTGGCGAAGGCACACCTTGAAAATAACGCACCGGCCGCAGGCAAACGTACAAATCCAGAGCTTTACGCAAGGCAACATTCAGGGAGCGTATTCCACCTCCGATGGGCGTCGTCAATGGCCCTTTGATACCAACCAGGTACTCCCGAAAAGCCGTCAACGTTTCTTCCGGCAGCCAGTTGCCGGTCTGTTGAAAGGCCTTTTCGCCCGCCAGCACTTCCAGCCAGTGAATTTTGCGTTTTCCGCCATAGGCCTTTTCCACCGCCGCATCAAAAACCCGTTGAGACGCCCGCCAGATGTCCCGCCCGGTGCCGTCTCCCTCGACAAAGGGGATGATTGGCTGATCAGGTACAATCAACCGTCCCCCCTCCATACGGATTTTTTCACCGACTTGCGGGTTTGATTGTGATTGTGTGCTCATCCTGCTTCCTCCCGGAAAAAAAGTACGAATTTGATGATGAATATCACGATTATATCAAAGTTGACTCAATCCCAAGCCAAACATCTTCATAACCATTGGCTATAATTATTCTGGCTTATCCCATCACTCCGTCCATACCCAGTAAATTATGAAACGAAACTCAACCCTTTTGACGGCATTGGCGGCTTTCCTCATCCCGCTTGTGGTGATCGCCTTTTATTACGTAACCCACAAACCGTTTGACGCATCCTTTGCGCTGGCTTTCAGCCTGATGGTCTGGAGAATCCTGCTGGCCGGTATCATCCTCACCTTTGCCGGCGGGCTGGGCGTGTGTTTGCTGCCGCCGCTTCCCCTCCATCCTCTGGCAACGATGACGGTGCAGGCCGTCTTCGGGTTAGGGCTGAGCGCGGGCTTGATTTTGCTCATCGGCAGTCTGATTGGGGTTCAGGTGGGATTGTTCGGCGCGCTCTTGGTGGGGGGGATGGTGGTATTGCGGCGTTCGATTCGCATCTGGCTGCGCCAGTGGTTATGCTGGAAAGAAGTCCTTCAAACCAGCACCGCAGGCGAACGCTGGATGGGTATTTTAATCGGTGTGGCGTTGATTTCGCCCCTGTGGACGGCGCTTGCTCCGCCAGCCAAATACGATGCGCTTGTCTATCATTTGACGATGCCGCAGGCCTACCTTACCGCCGGGCGCATCATTCACCTGCCGTGGCTGATGATGAGCGGTTATCCCCAAAACGCAGAAATGCTTTACCTGCTGGCCTTGGCGCTGGGAGGTGCACCCGCTGCAACGGTGCTGGGATGGGGGTTTGCCCTGCTGGGGTTGTGCGGGCTGTTGGGCTGGCTGCTGACGAATTGGGACAGCCGGGCGGCCTGGGCCGGTTGTGCGGCTTTGTTTGCCGGCTCGACACTGGTTTTTTCAAGCGGCTGGGGATATGTGGATTGGCTCGGCTTGCTGTTCGGTCTTGCCTGTCTGATCAGTTTCGACCTGTGGCGTAAAGACCCGCAACCCATCTACCTCTGGCTGGCGGGTGCGTTGGCAGGCATGGCCATTGGTACAAAGTATCCGTTTGGCACACTGGCGCTGGTTGGGTTAACCGCGCTGGTTGTTCTTTCCCGTCGCTCGCTTTCTCTTCTGCCAAAACGGGTTTTCCTGTTTGCCGCAGGTATTCTCTTATTTACCCTGCCGTGGTTAGTCAAAAACTTTCTGTTCACCGGCAATCCGGTCTATCCGTTTTTCTTCCCGGCCGCCGAGATGGACGAAATTCGCGTTTCAATTTATTTCGAGGATGAACCCTACGGCGACTGGCAGGATGTCCTGTTCTTGCCATGGCGGGCCACAGTCTGGGGAATGGAAGGCGCAGCCGGTTATGCAGCCTCGATTGGGCCGCTGCTGCTGGGCTTCGGCTTGCTGGCCTGGATAGGATGGCGCAGGTTGAACGAGGAACAACAAAAAAACCTCTCGCTGCTTACTGTTTTTGCGTTGTCCACATGGCTGGTGTGGGCTGTCGGGGCGCGCTTTACCGGTTATCTGCTGCAAACCCGCATGGTCTACCCGCTCTTACCAGCCTTCGCCGGACTGGCAGGGATCGGCTTTCGGGCGGCCAGTTCTTTGCAATTACCCTCTATCCGCCTGCAGCGTGTGCTGACCGCCATGCTGCTTCTGGTGCTTTCGTTAACCACGCTGGAAGTCCACCTTGATTTGCTCAAACGCTCCACCGTGCCGGCAGCCCTCGGCATCACCGATCAGGAAGCGTATCTTGCTTTGAACATGGGTTATTATCAAGCGGCCATGCAAACCATCCGCAGCCTGCCGCAGGACAGCCACACCCTGTTGATTTATGAACCGCGCGCTTTTTACTGCCTGCCACACTGCAAACCGGATGAAAACCTCGACCGCTGGCGGCGGGACTGGATGCGCTATGGTGATTTCTCCGCCATTCAACGTCACTGGCAGGAAGAGGGCTTCACGCACCTGCTGGTCTTTCGATTGGGTGTAGAATTTATGAAAGACAACCCGGATCCCAAACATCCTCTGCCCACTCTGCTTGCGCTGGAAGAATTCCTCGAACCATTACCGGTTTTAGAGGATTTTGGGGGAGTTTATCAGTTATACTCAATAAAATAATCCCGCTCAGGAGGGTTTTGACGATGGCACTATCCAAAGACGGTGTATTCTATCTTGGTAAGCAATACGATCCGGTCGAGAAAAAATTGCTCGATCAGCCCATTCTTTACAACCCGGCAGATTTGACCACCCACGCCGTCGTCACCGGCATGACCGGCTCCGGTAAAACCGGCTTATGTATCGGGCTGCTGGAAGAAGCCGCACTGGAGGGTATCCCGGCCATTATCATAGACCCGAAAGGCGACCTGACCAACCTGCTACTGCACTTTCCTGACCTTCTACCGGCTGATTTTGAGCCGTGGATTGATCCCGAAAATGCCCGCCGCGAGGGTAAAACTGTTCAACAATTAGCCGAAGAAACGGCCGAGCGCTGGAAAAGCGGTTTGGCGGAGTGGGGATTAGGCGCAGAGCAGATTCGCGAGTTGAAAGACGCCGTGGAGTTTGGCCTGTATTCTCCCGGTTCATCGGCAGCCACACCGGTCAACATTCTTTCCTCATTCGAGTCACCCGACTTGCCGTGGAACGAAAACCGCGAAATTCTGCGCGAAAAAATTTCCACCATTGTAACCGCCCTGCTGGGCCTGATCGGTCTGAATGATATTGACCCCCTGCGCTCGCGCGAGCACATTCTGCTCTCCAATATCCTTGAACACGCCTGGAGCAGCGGCAAATCGCTGGAACTGACCGATCTGATTTTACAGACTCAAAAACCGCCCTTCGACCGTCTGGGCGCCTTCCCGGTCAACAGCTTCTTCCCCGAAAAAGACCGCCTCTCACTGGCGATGCTGCTCAACAACTTCCTCGCCTCGCCGTCTTTTGAAATCTGGCGCGAAGGTCAGCCATTGAACGTCGAGAGGTTGCTGTACAGCCCCTCTGGTAAGGCCCGCCACAGCATCTTTTATCTGGCTCACCTCAGTGAAAGCGAACGCATGTTCTTTGTTACCTTGCTGTTCGCTTCCATCGAGTCCTGGATGCGCAACCAGCGTGGTACGGGCAACCTGCGCGCCCTGATTTATATGGACGAAATTTACGGCTATCTGCCGCCGCTGGGCAACCCCCCTTCTAAAACCATCATGCTGCGGATGTTGAAACAGGCGCGCGCTTTCGGCATCGGCCTGTTGCTGGCCACCCAAAACCCGGTGGATGTGGATTATAAAGGCCTTTCCAACGCCGGCACCTGGATGATCGGGCGTCTGCAAACCGATCAGGACAAACAGCGCTTGCTGGATGGACTGGATTCGGCGGGAGGCGGCGTTAACCGGCAGGAAATGGACCGCCTGATTTCCACGCTGGGCAAACGCGTGTTTGTCCTGCACAGCGTTCACGCCAAAAAACCGACCCTGTTCCAGACCCGCTGGGTGTTAAACTTTCTGGCCGGCCCGTTGACCCGCGCTCAACTGCCGGCCCTGATGCCGCTCACCAGCATACTCCCCACACAGACTTCAGCCTCCGCTCAACCTGCGCCTGCTGTTGCTGCCGAAAGGGCCGGTACACCAACTCCCAGCGCGCCCACCTACACAACCGTTCGGCCTCCCCTTCCCGCCGGGGTGGAAGAATACTTCCTGCCCAACGATCTTCCCTTGTCAGAAGCCATCCGGCACGCAGGGATACCCGCCTCTGCTCAGGTGGAGCAAAAAGGTTTTGTGTACCAGCCAGCCTTATTCGCGCAGGCTACCATCAATTATCTGGCCCGAAAATACAACCTCGAAATCAACCGTGAAGTTGCTGCACTGGTACAGGAACCGCGCGGCCGCTCGATTGAGTGGGATGACTGCCAGTGGCGCAGTTTTAAGCGAGCCGAAATCACCGCTCACCCGTTGCCCTCCGCGCAGTATGCTCCCCTGCCGGGCTGGCTGAGCGATGCCCGCCAGTTGAACGCTTATCAGCAGGATTTCGTCGAATGGGTCTATCGCAATGCGACCATCCGCCTGCGCGCCAATGAAAAATTGAAAGTATATGCCCCGCCGGAAGTTTCCACAGCAGAATTCCGTGAGCAATGCGCGCAAGCTGCCCGTTCGGCAATGCAGGATGAATTGAAGAAGATTGAAAGCACTTATCAGAAGCGAATCGAAGACCTGAACCGCAAGATTGAACGGGCTAAAAGTGATGTGGACGACAAAGAAAACACCTACAAACAACGCCAGATGGAAGAATTGGCCACTCACGGCCAATCCCTGATGAATTTGTTTGGCAAACGCCGCGCCACCCTGTCCAGTTCCATGACCAAACGCCGCCTGACCAGTGAGGCCAAAGACCGGCTGGAAAAAGCCAGACTGGCACTGGAACAGTTGCAAAAACAACTTAAGGACCTTGAAGCCGAGCAGAATCGCGAATTAAAACAAGTCCAGGACCGCTGGGCCGATGTGGTCAACGACGAAGTCGAAATCCCGCTCACTCCGTACAAAAAGGACATTTTCGTCCAGCAGTATGGTATCATCTGGATACCTTATTACACACTGGTTGTTGACCAGCAGGTACGCGAAATTCCTGCCTTCCGCAAACCTGCTTAAGACAGCAACATATTTACGCGAATTTAGAGGTACACCATGCCACCTGAAGCCACTCGCGACCGGGTAGACCCCGAAAAGTTCGATACCACTCCCCTGCGCCGCCCATCATGGATTCGCGTGCGCGCTCCCAGTGGTGAAACCTTTGAGCAATTACAGCAATTGATGCGCCGCAAGGCACTCCACACGGTTTGTGAAGAAGCCGGCTGTCCGAACATGGGCGAATGCTGGGGGGCCGGCACGGCAACCTTTTTGATGATGGGCGATATATGCACACGCACCTGCGGCTTTTGCGACATCAAACGCGGCCGCCCCGAAGCGCTGGACTGGCTGGAGCCGGAACGTGTGGCTCAAGCCGTTAAGGCCATGAATTTACAGCACGCCGTCATCACCTCGGTCAACCGCGATGACCGCAAAGACGGCGGCGCCCCCATTTTCGCCATGGTCATCCGCCGCATCCGCCAGATCCACCCCGGCTGTTCGATTGAGGTGCTCATCCCCGATTTCAAGGGCAGTCTTGAGGCCCTGCGCATCGTCATGGATGCCCGCCCGGAAATTCTCAACCATAATGTGGAAACTGTGCCGCGCCTGTTCAAACTGGTGCAGCCGCAGGACCGTTACGAGTGGGCCAAAGCCACCCTCAGCAACGCCAAGAAACTCGACCCGGATGTGCTGACCAAGTCCGGTATCATGGTGGGATTGGGCGAAACGATAGACGAAGTTAAAGCCGTCATGGAAGACCTGCGCAGTTGGGGCGTGGAGATTCTGACCATCGGGCAGTACCTCCAGCCCAGCCGTAAACACCTGCCGATTGCCCGTTACTACACCCCCGAAGAGTTTGAGCATCTGCGCGAATTTGGCCTGCAAATCGGTTTTAAATGGGTAGAAAGCGGTCCGCTGGTGCGTTCTTCATATCACGCTGCCGAACAGGTGCGCGCTCTCAGCGTAGTTCACCGCCAGTTGTACGGCGAACCGGCGGCTCAATAGAGGATACCCCACAATACTCAATCATCGCCGAGCGAGATGCCCATCTCACGCGCCGTCTGGATAAGGTCGCTATCTAACGACACCCGGCGCGGCTGAGCAAGGGCCTCTTCCAGTGGTACATCTACAACCTCACCGCCACGCAGGGCTACCATCCGGCCAAATTTGCCGGCAGCAGCCAGCCGCACCGCCGCGCCGCCCATCCGGGTACAAAGCACGCGGTCAAAAGCGGTGGGGCTGCCTCCGCGCTGCAAATGACCCAGCACGGTCACGCGCGTTTCAACCCCGCAGGTGCGCGCCAAAACCTCCCCCACATATTGACCAATCCCACCCAGCCTTGCCTGAAAGACCTGGTCACCCGCCATGCGGTAAATCCGTTCGCCGCCGGCCGGGTGTGCCCCCTCTGCAACGGCAATAATGCTGAAAAACGCCCCTGCCTCAACCCGGCTGCGAATCTTGGCACAAATGGCTTCTATCCTGAAAGGGATTTCCGGAATGAGGATGACATCGGCACCGCCGGCGATACCCGCATACAGGGCAATATAACCGGCATCCCGTCCCATTAATTCCAGAATCATCACGCGATGATGCGATTCGGCGGTGGTATGCAGCCGGTCAATCGCTTCCATAGCGGTGTTCATTGCCGTATCAAAGCCAAACGTAAAATCGGTGCCGTTAATGTCGTTATCAATCGTTTTCGGCACGCCGATCACCGGCACGCCCAATTGCTGGTACAGTTCCAGCGCAATCCGCAGGGTGCCGTCACCGCCAATCACAATCAGCGCGTCCAGCGCGAGACTCTGGATTCGCTCAATCACCCGCTGAGAAGTATCCTCGACTACCTCCACCCCATCTCGCATTACTTTGCGGGCAAACGGATTGCCTCGATTGGCCGCCCCAAGGATCGTGCCGCCGCGCGGCAGGATGCCGCGCACATCATTCAGCGTTAATGGGAATACACCCCCTTCATCCACAAAGCCGTCAAAACCGTTACGTACCCCCAAAACCTGACAGCCATAGCGCAGAATGGCAGTTTTGACCACCGCGCGAATCACGGCATTCAGACCGGGAGCATCACCACCACCTGTCAGCACGGCGATTTTCTTCATGCTCTAATTATAGCCTCTTGAAATATCCCTATACAATCCGTTTTTCGCTTCCTTTGTTCGGGCATATAATCCACTTAATCACATTCAGGAAGTCAATTTTTTTATGGCCATCCATATCTGGTGGATTCGCCGCGACCTGCGGCTGGAAGATAACCCCGCCCTGCACAGCGCGTTGAATGGGGGGCATACTGTACTGCCGCTTTTCATCCTTGACCCGCGCCTGCTGGTCAAAGCATCCGAAAACCGCCAATACTTTTTGTTCAACGGCTTGCGCCGGCTGGATGAAGACCTGCGCCGGCGCGGCAGTTATCTGCTCATCCGCCGCGGTTTGCCCGAAGAGGTGCTGCCCGCCCTGCTGGCCGAAAGCCGGGCCGAGGCGGTGTTTGCCGAAGAAGACTACACCCCCTTTGCAATTCAGCGGGATGAAAAACTCGCCCGCATCATCCCGCTCCACCGCTTTGTGGGGGTCACCGTCCATCACCCGTCAGCAGTTGTCAAACCGGATGGCAGCCCCTACACCGTCTTTACCCCGTTCAGCAAGGCCTGGAAGTCTCTGCCTCTGCCGCAGCCACTCAGCCCGGCCCCGCTGCGCCTGCCTGAGCCGCCTCTTCTGAGCGGAGAGACAATTCCACCAGCCCTGGAAAATCCATATTTCCCGGCCGGCGAGGCCGAAGCCGTGCGACGGCTGGAAGCATTCCTCGAGTCTTCCGTGTATTCTTACGCTGATGACCGCAACCGTTTAGATCTTGATGGCACTTCTAAACTTTCACCTTACTTTCGCTTTGGAATGCTCTCCGCCCGCAAAGCGGCCGCCCTGACCATCCAGAAAATTCAGCAGACGCGCGACCCCGCTAAACGCAAAGGCGCCGAAACCTTCCTCAACGAACTGATCTGGCGGGAGTTCTACAACGCCATTCTCTATCACTTCCCGCATGTCCTGCAAACGGCATTCAACCCTGCGCTGCGCCGGATTGAATGGCGTCACGCCCCTGAAGAATTAACCGCCTGGCAGCAAGGCCTGACCGGCATTCCGATTGTGGATGCCTGCATGCGCCAGTTACGGACAATGGGCTGGATGCACAACCGCGGACGCATGATCGTGGCATCTTTTCTGGTTAAGGATCTGCTAATCAACTGGCAGGAAGGCGAAGCGTGGTTCATGCGCCATCTGGTGGACGGCGACCCGGCGGCAAACAACGGCGGCTGGCAGTGGACGGCCGGGGTCGGCACGGATGCCGCCCCTTACTTCCGCATCTTCAACCCAATCTTGCAAAGTAAAAAGTTTGACCCGGACGGTCACTTCATCCGCCGCTGGCTGCCCGAACTGGAAAAAGTCCCCGTTGATTACATCCACGAACCGTGGCTGTTGCCGGTTGACCTGCAGCACAAAACCGGCTTCAAGCCGGGTCGTGATTACCCGCTGCCGATAGTTGACCACGCACAGGTGAAGGAACGCACCCTGCGCGCATACCAGAAATCCAAACAAGGGGAGGGAACATGATTCGCAATCAATGGTATGTGGTTTTGGAGTCCAGAGAAGTGCCGCAAGGCAAACCGGTGGGGGTAACCCGCATGGGGGAAAAACTGGTTTTCTGGCGCAACCGGCAGGGGCAGGTCATCTGCATGAGCGACCGCTGCCCCCACCTGAGCGCCAGCCTCAGTCAGGGCAAAATCACTTCACAGGATCGGCTGGCCTGCCCCTTTCACGCCTTTGAATACGACCCCAGCGGGCAATGCCGCTACATCCCGGCACTGGGACGCAACGGCGAGCCCCCCAAGGCCATGCGCGTTCACACCTACCCGACCTATGAAGCCCATGATTTCATCTGGATCTGGTGGGGTGAACCCCGCACCGGCCTGAACCCGCCACGCTGGTTTGATATTGACGAGACCTTTTCTTACAGCGGCTATCACGAGCAGTGGCCGGTGCATTATTCGCGCATGATTGAAAACCAGATGGATGTGATGCACCTGCCCCACGTTCACTACAACACCATCGGCCGCGGCCAACGCGTGGTGGTGGATGGCCCGATTGTGACGCTCGAAAACGACATCATCCGTATGTGGGTCTATAATCGGCCGGATGACGGCACACCCCCGCGCAAGCCCGAAGAACTGCCCCCTCCCCAACGGCCGCCTTTCCTCGAATTCATCTTCCCCGACATCTGGCAAAACCGCATCACCGATGACCTGCG
>DLXG01000164.1 GCA_003448875.1 Anaerolineaceae bacterium | reverse complement strand
CGCGCCAGCGGAGCGGTCATCCTGTCGCTGGTGGCCGTGCTTGACGGGCAAATCGTCGGCCATATCCTGTTCTCCCCCGTCACGGTCAGAGATGGTGATCAGCAATGGACGGCGGTCGGGCTCGGGCCAATGGCGGTTTTACCGGCCTTCCAAAACCAAGGGGTCGGCTCGGCGTTAATCCGCCACGCCCTCGATCATCTTCAAAAAGCCGGGCTGGAGGTTGTCTTTGTGCTTGGTCATCCGCAATACTACCCGCGTTTCGGCTTCAAGCCCTCCAAACCGTACGGGATTGAGTGGGAGGTCAACGTTCCGGAGGATGTGTTTATGGTGCTGGAATTGCGTGAAAACGCACTGGCCGGTAAGCGCGGCATTGTCCAGTATCACCCTTTGTTTAATGGGGTATAAGCACAGAGGTATTTTTCCAGAAGGGCAGCCATCATCCGTTCTGTCAGCCACCATATTCAGGAGTTACCATGCTCATTTTTGCCCCCATCCTCATGCTCTTCGCCCGCTTTCTGCTGGCGCTGCTCTTTCAAGGATTGCTCGCCCTCGTCTTTTATCTGGGAGGCGAAGCCGCCCCCATTCAATCCGCCGCGCCGTGGTGGACGGTTTATGGCACATTAATTGATCTGGCTTGCTTGCTGGGGATCGGCTTCTTCATGCGCCGGGAAGGCCGGCGCCTTTCCACACTGATTGATTTCAATCGTAAGTTGTTCTGGAAAGACCTGTCTGTGGCACTCCTGCTTTTGATTCTATTCCTCATGCTCGGTTTTGGCGGCGGGACGCTGGCCGGCCTTCTCATCTACGGCGGAGCGCCTCCCGCTCCGATGGGCGGCCTCCCCCTCTGGGGTACGCTGTTCAGTATCCTGATCTGGCCGCTGGTCTGGGGAATCACCGAGCAATTGACCTATCTGGGTTACACCCTGCCCCGCCTGCAAACTCTGACCGGCTCTAGTATGGTGGCGGGGCTGCTGGTTGCTTTCGGCTGGGCACTCCAACACACCGCTCTACCCTTCCTCCCCGACGGACATTTTATTCTTTACCGCTTCACTGCCACCCTGCCTTTTGCTGTCGTTATCCCCATCTACCTGAAAACCAGACGGCTAACCCCTTTCATGCTGGCCCACTGGGGTGTTGATCTGTTTTCAGCGGTAATGACGAACTTTTTTATGTAAGAAATGGGCAGGTGCGGATACTAAAAAACACCCTCCTTCACTCCGCCGTCCGGGCATCCTACCCGGCAAGGGCGGGCGGCTTCAAAACATCCGCGCCGCTCTCATAATGCACGCAGGCCACCCAATGATCCTGCTCCACCTCCACCAGCGGCGGCTGAGAGAGCGCACAGCGCGGCTCAGCCACCGGACAGCGCTGGTAATACGGACAGCCGGTCCGTAAATTTTCCACATCCCGATCCACCAGCCGCACCCCCTTTTCCCACTTGCGGTCTAAACGGGGCACCGATTCCATTAACATGCGCGTGTAAGGATGGAGGGGGTTGTTGAAAATCTTTTCCACCGCCCCCTGTTCTGCCACATTGCCTTTATAGAGAATCACCGCCTGCTCACTGATGTAGTAGGCCAGCGAAAGGTCGTGGGTGATAAACAGAATTGAAAGACCGTAAGCCTTCAGGTCGGCCAGCAGGTTCAGCACATCAATGCGGGTCGAGGCGTCCAGCATACTGATGATTTCATCGGCGACCAGAAAGGAAATGTTCAGCAGTAAAGCCCGCGCAATCAAAAAGCGCTGCAACTGCCCGCCGCTGAGCTGGTGGGGATACTTGTTCAACACATGCGCCGGGTTCAGCCCCACCGAAGAAAGTGCCTTTTCCACCCGCTCCCCCCACTCGGCGGCGGATACTTGCGGGAAGAACTCCTCGTGCACCACCCGGAAAATCCGGTCGGCTTTGAAGATCGGGTTGTAGGAACTGAACGGATCTTGAAAGACCCCCTGCACCTGCCGGTAATAATTTTTCAAGGCCTCGCCCTCAAAACCGCCAATATCCTCACCGTTATACGTGATTTTGCCCTCGCTGGGCTTCAACAGGCGCAAAATCATCTTGCCGATGGTGCTTTTACCGCTGCCGCTCTCGCCGATCAGCGAAACGACCTGCCCCTTGTGAACCTCAAAACTGACCTTATTCACCGCCAGCAGTGCCTTGCCCCCGAACGCGCCAACCCGATAAATTTTGGAAACTTTATCTAGCCTGAGCATGATTCTCGTACTCCTTCCAGCAGGCTACAAAATGATCCTTATCAACCTCGATAAACGGCGGTTCTTCCAGACAGCGTTCGTAAGCCAGCGGACAGCGCTCCCGAAAGCGGCAGCCGGCCGGCGGATTCAAGAGCAAGGGAGGATTACCGGGAATGCCCATCAAACGCTTTTCGGCAAAGCGCACCCCCACCTCCGGCAGCGATGAGATCAACAGCCGGGTGTAGGGGTGACGGGGGGATTCGATGATGGACTTGGTTGGGGCTTTCTCTGCCAGCACCCCGGCGTACATGATCAGGATGCTGTCGGCAATTTGATACAGGATGGAAATATCGTGGGTTATTACAATCAAATTATTGATGAACTGCCTTTCACGAAATTCCACCAGCATCTCAGCCACTGCCTTCTGGGTGGCTACATCCAGCGCCGAGGTGATCTCATCGGCTATCAACAGCGAGGGGTTGAGCAGAGATGAAATCACCATCACCATGCGTTGTTTCATGCCACCCGAAAGCTCAATCGGGTACATATTCAACACTTCGTGCGGCAAAGATACCAGATCAAGCCGCCGCTTCAACTCCGGCAGCATGTCTTTATAATCCACACCGCGCGCTTCCAGCAGTTCACCGATCATCTTGCCGATTTTTCGAATCGGGTTCATGGCGTTCATCGCATACTGCGGGATGAGGGAGATTTTGCGAAAGCGGTAGGTGTTCATGCCTTCGGCATCCCAGATCGGGATTTCCTCCCCATCCACCTCCACCCGCCCGGCGATGTACTTCATCGGCGGGAAGAGCACAATCAGGCTGTGGCCGAGGGGGGGTTTACCGCAGCCCGATTCGCCCGCCAGTCCCATGATCTCCCCATCCGCCAGTTGAAAACTGGCGTGTTCGAGAGCGCGCACATCACCCCGCAGGGTTTGGTAATAAACGGTCAGGTTCTCAACTTTTAATCCCATGGTTTAAATCTCACGCAGTTTCGGATTAAAGATCTCATCCAGCCCGACGTTCATGCTGTAAAGCGCGCCGACAATGGCGGTAATGGCCAGCCCCGGCGGCACAAACCACCACCACATCCCGAACGGCAGGGCTCCCCACAACACGGCGTATTGCATCATCAACCCCAGCGAGATGGTGTTGGTCGGCCCGAGACCGATAAAATCCAGTGTGGCAGCGGTGAGGATTGCTCCGCCAAACTGTAAAATGAACACCAGCACCAGATAAGACATCATATTGGGGGCAATTTCATCACGGATGATGCGTAACGGCTTCATGCCGCTCAGTTTGGCCAGATCCACAAAATCGCGCGTGCGCAGAGAGAAGGTCTGAGCGCGGATGGCACGGGCAGCCCACGGCCAGGCCGTCAGGCCGATGAACAGGCATTCCATCATCAGGCTGCGTACCTGCAAGTAAGCCGCAATGATCAACAGAACTGCCAGCGTGGGAATCACCAGCACAATATTGGTGAAAGCATTGAGGATTTCATCCACAATCCCCCCGCGGTAACCGGCGGTAAAACCGATCAGCATCCCCACCAGCGTGCCCAAACCGCCGCCCAGCAGACCGACCACAAAGGTCGCCCGCAGGCCGTTGACAAACTGCGAGAAAACATCCTGCCCGAAGAAGGTCGTGCCCATCCAGAACTTGGCGGAGGGCGGCTCGGCGCCGCGCGGGCTGGCGTAATCCAGCGGCTTGTATTGGGTGAAGGACGGGCCAATCAGCGCCAGAATCAGGAAAATCAGGATAATGCCGCTGCCGATCAGCAGTTTTTTATTGCGTAAGGTGAAATACAGGACTTCGCTGCGCTTCTTCATGCCGATTCTCCCACCATGCCCCGTCGTGTGCGCGGGTCAACTACCAGATAAACCAGATCAATCACAAAATTGGCAATCAGAACCCCCAGAATGATGAAGAGAAAACAGCCCTGAATCAGAAAATAGTCCTGATTCTGGATGGCCGCCAGCAAAAGATAGCCGATGCCCGGATACGAAAACACCACTTCGGTTACCAGCGCCCCGGCGACGATCACCCCCAGTTTGAGCGCCAGCCCGGTGATTTGCGGCAGAATGGCGTTATTGAAAGCATATTTTCGGACAAGGCTTTTGGGAGACCCCAGCGCATTCAGGTAACGCGAGTACTCGGCTTCCAGTTCGTAAATGATCATGTTGCGCATGCCGATCGCCCAGCCGCCAAATTCGATGATGAAGATCGAGGCAAAAGGCAGGAACCAGTGGTGGAGCAGGTCAAGCGCAAAGGTCAACGACAGGGTCGGGCGCAGGGAAAAGGAATACGCCCCCGCAATCGGAAAGATGCCCAACACAATCCCAAAAAACCACGCCAGCAAAATCCCCAGCCACATGTAGGGCGTGGCAGTGAGAATATAACTGAGCGGCAGGACGAAATTATCCAGCCGTTTGGAACGCGCCGCAAACGCCCCGAACTTATTGCCGGTGTACCAGCCCAACAGAATCGCCGGCACCAGCAGAAAGACATCGTAAGGGACTGCCCGTTTGAGGACATCTACCACCGGGGTTGGGAAGAGGTAGGTGCTGATGCCCAAATCCCCCTGAAAGAGCGCCTTCCAGAAGTTGAGATACTGCTGCCATAAGGGTAAATCCAGACCAAACAGGCGGGCGTAATAATCATACATCATTTGAATGGCGGTGGCGTTCGAGGCCACCGAAACCCGCGTCAGCATGTTGCGAATCGGATCACCCGGCATGAAGCGCGGAATCAACCAGTCAACCGTCACAGCCAGAAAAAAGGTCAGCGCGTAAATCACAATTTTGCGTATCAAATAGCGCCGCATGAAAGTCTCCTGCCGGTTTCTTCTCGTACTTACATCTTTACAAACGCTAAATCCGCATCAGGAAGAGGATGCCGCCTCCCCCACAGGCAGAGGCGGCATCCCCCGCTTCAAGGATCAGGGTGAGACCGGTTTCAGGTTGATGAGGGTGTGCAAACCGCCCATCTGCCAGTAACCGGACCAGGTAGAAGGCAGCGAAACCGGATTCTTCTCGCTCGGCCAGTTCGTCCAGGTCGATTCGGTCCACTGCGCCCACAGGCCGTTGTACCACAGCGGGATCATCGGCATTTCGGTCAGCATCAGCTCCTGAATCTTGCTGGTGGCCTCCTTCATACCGGCCTCGTCGCTGGTCGGCACCCGCGC
>DLXG01000156.1 GCA_003448875.1 Anaerolineaceae bacterium | reverse complement strand
ACGCATGGGTGACCAGATGAAATGCGGCCGCCACATACGCGCCAACTCCCAGCGCAGCAATCATGTACCCCAATTGAGAAATAGTGGAATACGCCAGAACTCGTTTGATGTCATTCTGAGCCACAGCAATCGTAGCTGCAAACAGGGCCGTAAATGCGCCAACCGCCCCCATCACCAGCATGGGTAAGGTCGGTGAATGCCCATCCCAGCCGGCAGAAAGCAAGGGAAAGAAGCGAATCACCAGATACACCCCAGCCGAAACCATTGTGGCGGCATGAATCATTGCCGAAACCGGCGTCGGGCCTTCCATAGCATCCGGCAGCCAGATATGCAGCGGGAATTGAGCGGATTTTCCAATCGTACCAATAATCAACAGCACGCCAATCAAACCGGCCCACGAAACCCCGGCCAGCGGCGAGGCGGCATTTGCCAGACCACCTAAAACCGCCGGGTTATTTAAGATTGCCTGATAGTTCAGTGTGCCGGTGAGCGAGTAGAGGGCTGCCAGGCCCAACAACATGAACACATCTCCCACCCGCGTGGTCAAAAAGGCCTTGATCATGGCATTACGAGCCGATTCTTTGCCGTACCAGAACCCGATCAGCAGGTAAGAACACAGCCCCATGATCTCCCAACCGATGTAGAGAGTTAAGAGATTGTCTGTGACCACCAGTAAAAACATGGCAAACGCAAACAGGCTGATGAGGGCAAAAAAGCGCGCATACATCGGCTCAATCGAAGGAACGCGATGGGTATGTCCATGTGAGTCTTTTATCTCTGCGCCATGCGGGGGCAAACCGGGTCGGTCATGCTGGCCTTTAGGCTGTCCGAAGTTGTGATAACCGATGCTGTAGATGAAAATCATCAACACCGTCCAGGCTACAAAGAAAAGAGTTACCGCGCTGAGCGGGTCAATTTGAATCCCAATCTGGAAAGCCGTTGAGCCGGTTGGCAGCCATTCAATCGCCGCCGCAAAGGGATGCTGTCTGAGTTCTTCCGTCTGAACTGCCTGCACAAAAACCAGCATACTCAACAACCACGCCAAACCAGCGCCAGTCAACGCCAGCCAGTGAGACAGGGCATTGCTGCGATGAGCAAACAAAACAATCGCAAAAAACGCCAGAAGCGGCAACAGCGGGATAAGGACAATCAATGATTCAACAACCATGCAGTCTGAGCCTCCGCCTTCAGCCTTTTAGCAATGTCAATTCATCCACTACCGGTGTCTGTCTGCGGCGGTAGGCCGAGATGATCAGCGCCAGCCCAACGGCAACCTCGGCTGCTGCCACCACGAACACCATGGTTGTGAATGCCAATCCATGCACATACGGCGCGCTGCGAACCTGAGCATGATAATGCCAGAAGGCGATCAGATTGACATTGACCGCGTTCAACATCAATTCAATACCCATTAGAATAGCCACAGCATTTTTGCGCGCCAGCGCGCCAAACAGACCGATACAAAATAAGGCTGCTGAAAAGACTAAATACCAGGCCAACGGAATCATCCGCCTCGTTCCTCCTTGCGATCCACCGCAATTGTGATTGCGCCAATCAACGCTGCTACCAGCAGTACCGATGCCAGTTCAAACGGTAAAACATAGCCTTGTGGAGAAACCAGCGCCTTTCCCAATTCCAGAAGATTATCGGCTTCAGGCGGTAACTCGACCAATAAGGCTGTAAAACCCTGCCAAAGCGCTAAAAACCCCACCAGGACGGCAAAGAGAAGCACTACCACCAATGCGGCACCCCGCCACCCCGGCAAAATCTGATCTCCGTGATCTTCCATCACCCGCCGGGTCAACATCACCGAAAAGATGATCAGGATCGCAATTGCCCCGACATAGACCAGAATTTGCACCACAGCGAAAAAGGAAGATTGCAGGGTTACAAAAATGACCGCAACGCCCATCAAGGTCAACACCAGCCACAAGGCAGCGTGCATCATCCGCCGGGCGGAAACAACCATAGCGGCTGAAAACAACGAAACCAGCGCCGCAAGCAAGAAAACCGCTTGAAGACCGTTCATTCTCCTGTCCCGTGTTTGGTTGATGAGGTTAAAATCGGTTGCCCTGTACCGATTGCAAGGTTTACCTTTGCTTTTTTACGCCGGGCAATTTTCATTATTTGATCCGTGAGTGCCAGTAAAAGAAGATTAACCAGCACAAATGCCATCACCTGCCAGAAAATGGGTAGATCGCGAGTCAGCCCGCCAGCAATAGCCATTGCCATAATCAGGGCAAGTGAAAGCGGCGTCAGCACTTTCCAGTTCAAATTCATCATTTGATCAATCCGAAAGCGCGGTAAGGTGCCTCGAAAGAGAATGGTTACAAAATAGACCACAAAAGTTTTCAACATCAGGTATACAAACCCTAAAATAGGGATTTCTTCAGCTCCCGGCCCTCGCCAGCCACCCAGAAACACCGTAGCAAAGATCAGAGAAACGGTAAAGGCGTGTAAAAACTCTGCCACAAAAAACATCCCAAATTTCAAGCCGGAATATTCAATGTTATAACCTGCAACCAGCTCCGATTCGGCCTCAATCAAATCGAATGGAGAGCGTCCAATTTCTGCAATGGAAGCAATGAAGAAAATCAACGCCGCAGCAGGTGCAACCACAATAAACCAGACTCCCTCTTGGGCTTCCACAATTCCGGTCACGCTCAGGGTGCCCGCCAGCATCACCGGCACCAAAGCCGAAAGAACCAGAGGCACTTCATAAGAAATCAGCTGAGCCACTAAACGAAACGCACCCAAAAGTGCATATTTATTATTCGAACCCCACCCCGCCAGGATATAACTCATCTCACCCAGACCGCCAACAGCAATCAAAAAAAGCAGTCCAACATTTAAGTCGGTACCCACCACCGTCATCGAAAGCGGCAGCACCGACCACAACAACAGCACCGCCGCAACCGCCAATATTGGAGCGAGATTATAAGCAAACTTATCTGCACCGATTGGGGTAATGTACTCTTTGGTAAAGATTTTGAGCATGTCCGCTACCGGCTGCAGTAAGCCCCACGGCCCGACCCGGTTCGGCCCAAAACGGTCTTGAATCCGACCGATCAACTTCCGCTCGTACCAGATTAAGAAAACCACGAATAACATCGCCCCAGTTGCCAGAACCAGCGCACCGGTCAGTTTGGCGATCACATCTACCCAGACGGCAGGCAGCCCCAAGCCGGCCAGCCAGCCAACATACCATTGAATCACAAAACCGATTGGATCGCGCAGAAAATCCATTGGTTTACCCTGCCTTACAAGGTTTTAGAACCATTCCAGCGCTCCTTTTCGCCAGGCGTAAAGGAAACCAGCCACCAGAATCAGTAAAAACAAAACCCCTTCAATGATGGCATACAGAGGCAAAAACTGATACGCCACTGCCCAGGGGAAAAGCAGAACGGCCTCGACATCAAAAATCAAAAAGACGAGGGCAAAGACGTAATATTGAATTTTTATTTGCGTCCAGTTTGGGCCAACAGTTTCAACCCCGCATTCATAGGTTGAATTTTTAATTGGATCTGGTCTTTTTGGAGAGAGAATTCCAGCGATGAGAATTGTAAGGGCTGGCATAATCAGGGCTACCAGCGCAAAGATTCCGATGTACAACCAGTTTCCCAGCATACAGGCTCCTGCGAGGTCTAAGGATACAGGGATTCGTGATAATCTTTCCCATCCCCACCCAATACATCCATTTTATCAAGTTACCCCCGGCTTGTAAAGCAAATCTCTGTTAATTAATGACTGGTTGCCGCGTGGTTAGTTTTTTGTCTTGCTGATTTTCCGGCTTGTACTCCCCCCAACCATATCACGCTCACCAAAACACCAGCGCCGCCAAGCAGGCGAAGCAACGTCCAGCCGGCCGCCCCCATCCAGTTCCATATTTGAATTTCAAAGGGATGTGCCAGGATCAAATTGGTGATGTCGTGGTTTGCCCCGTTCTCCCGCACCTGATAAATCCACAATGTTCCTCTGCCCGCATTGCTTTTGTAAGGTCGAATATTCCAGCGAAATACCGTTTCCTTGCCCGCTATCGCTTTTTGGCGCGATTCACCATGCGGCGAAATGACCACCCCGTTCATTTCCAGCCGAGCCTGCCATCCTTGCAGATCACCCATCTCTGTCCCATCTAAACCAATCTTCACCAAAACCGAACCGCTTTCATCCAGCCTGACCCAGCGCGGATAGGAAAACTGAATGTGAACAAACTGCGGTGTTTGGGCAGACCTCTCCCTGTGAATGATTGACGCGTCGAAATCAAACTGGTTTCGCATGTAAGGCGCTGGCATAAAGGAAATCAGAAGAACCGCCAGCGACAGTATCAATAATCCAATCGGAAAAAGCCACCGGCTCATCCGATAAACACCTCCACCTCCTCGCCATCCTCTTCGTCATTGACCTGGATGTGGATCGGTTCATTTGCGGAGAGATTCTTCATCAAGTCGCTGAGCATGTCGGCCAGATTCTGTTCCTGAACCTTCGGCGGCATCCAGCGTCCAAATGTGCGCAAAAACCAGATTACGGCATGAACAGGCAATGGAAAACTGATTGCAATTCGTTCAGGTTTCGCTCCTTTTCGCTGACGGATACGCACATGCAACCAGGGAGCATTGTAAGAAAGCCACATTCCAATGACGCCAATCAAAAACGGTAACCATGCCAGCCAGAAACCCCACCCCCAAGGGCGTGACATCCATCCCAGCACCATCCAGACTGCCGATAAGCCGGTTAACAGTACCATTAACCCAAACACCAACCACGAAAATCGCCGCCAGCGCTTAAAATCGGGCGGAGTGCTTCTCTCACTGGCAGTTTCGATGACATCCACATGGTTCTGCACTCTCTCAGCCGCTTCTTCGCTAAATCCAGCCTCTTCTAAGGGTAATTCGGTCAGCCGAACTTCCCCATCTTCAAGCGCGTTGATTAAACGCAATCCTTCTTCCGGCGAAAGTTCCCCCGCCTCAATTTTCCGCAAAAGTTCAAGGCGTTCTTCGCTCATTCAGAGCCTCCTCTGGAAATCATATTGGCAGTGTAGCCATTTCAGGCAAATCTGGCTTTTCACTGTTCCGAAAACCTGCCTTCAAGCGCATCCAGTAGCCGGTTGGCTTCCTCAGCGGTAATTTTCTTCTCACGCAATAAATTCAAAATGATCAGGCGTTCTTCTTCAGTAGCCCGCTTACGGGGAACGACCGGCTGTTCCATTGGTGTAAAACTCATACCGCCAACATTCAAAAATTCCCCCCAATCTTTTCTACGACTGGCTGCTCGCTCAGCCCGTTCCCGAGCCAAGCGGGCACGCTCCTCAGCCCGCTGCACTTTTTCTTGAATTCGCCGGTTAATTTGATCTCCCAAACCCTCCAATCGGACACCGATCTCCTCTTCTATGCCTTCTTCTTCCCAATCCCCCTCTAAAACTGCAATTGAACCGCCCGCAGCCAGTTTGATGCGCACGCCTCCCTCGCCAATCGTCCCCTGGAATCGGTGAGTAACCTGTTTTACCGACTGACCCCCTTCTTGAAATACGATCCGTTCACCTCCGCTGCTGGCATCCAGCTGATAACTGCTGCCGATCGGTAACCACAATTTTATACTTCCACCCGCCGAAGCATGCAGGTCATTCGATAGTTCCAAAAGTTTGACTTTGATGTTTCCCCCCGCTCGTAATGTTTCAGCCCGGCGAACATCCAACAATTTAATCGAACCTCCGGTATTTTCCACCTTCAACGAGCCTTTTATTTCCCCCCCTTTCAGGTTTCCGCCAATATTGGTTACAACTAAATCTCCATTCACACGGAATACTTTCAAATGACCGCCGACATTGCCACAACGCACATCTCCGACATCCCGCAGGGTCAAGTGACCGCCCACATTCTCTATCTTGAGACTCCCCGTCAGGTTGATAGCAGACATAGACCCATGGACATACTCAACCTGAATCTCCGCTTCCATGGGCACTTGCAGGACAGCATCTTCTTCACAGCGAATCCGCCAGCCGCCATTTTCCTGACGAACCTGCAAGGCGGCTTCATCCTGAATACGGATCTGGATTTGAGGTTGATCCCAACCGCTCACCGACAAATGGTCTTCTGCTTGAAGACGGAGTTTCGGTGCAGTCTCACAGGGAATTGTGCGAATCGCCATTCTTAACACTCCGTTGAATTGAATTAATTCTATCATAACAAAGATTTGATATTTGTCAATAGAAACATCAATATATTTTAGATTAATCTTCGTATTATGAATACTTTATAATTATTTTCAATATTTTATTCAGTTAATGATTATAACTATTTTGTTTATCCATCCAGAAACCTGTTATTACTCCCTTCTTTTGTGATAAACTCATCAATGTTATTCCCCAATTTCCCCTTTACAAACCCCTTGTGGAGGTTTTCTCTAGATGAATCCTTACCCTGTTGAGCCATTCCGCATCAAAATGGTTGAACCAATCCATCTAATCCCTTATGATGAACGCCAGAAAGCCATGCAAGCCGCCGGTTACAACCTGTTCAACTTGCGGGCTGAGGATGTTTTTATTGACCTGCTAACCGATTCGGGTACTGGCACGATGAGTCAGAATCAATGGGCAGCCATGATGACCGGTGATGAATCCTATGCTGGTGCTCGCTCTTACTATCGCCTTGCCGAGGTCATGCAAAAAATCTTCGGCTTTGAACATTTTGTCCCCACCCATCAAGGCCGGGCTGCCGAGAATATTCTTACTCAATTGCTGGTTAAACCGGGCATGTATGTTCCTTCTAACATGCACTTCGATACGACCGACGGCAACATCCGCGCCAGAGGCGGTCGTCCAACCAATCTGGTGATTGACGAAGCCTTTGACCCCACCAATCCGCATCCCTTCAAAGGCAATATGGACGTTCGAAAACTGCGCGCTTTCATTGAGCAGGTTGGCCCGCAAAACATCCCCTTTGGAAGCATCACCATTACCAATAATGCCGGCGGCGGCCAGCCTGTTTCATTGGAGAATATCCGGCAAGTTGCCGAGGTCTATCATCATTACGGCATTCCATTTTTTATAGATGCCTGTCGTTTTGCAGAAAATGCTTACTTCATCAAGCAACGTGAACCGGGCTGCGCCCATCTCTCCACGCTGGAAATTGCCCGACAGATTTTTGCCCTTGCCGACGGCGCCTGGATGTCCGCCAAAAAAGATGCGCTGGTCAACATTGGCGGCTTTCTGGCCGTGCGTGATGACGACTTGTTCCAGCGGATTTGCAACGAATTGATTTTACGTGAGGGTTTTGTCACCTACGGCGGTCTGGCGGGGCGGGATTTGGACGCTATGGCGGTTGGCCTGCTGGAAGGGCTGGATGAAGAGTATCTGGCCTACCGCCTTGGGCAAACCGCCTATTTTGCCGACCAGCTCAAAGCCGCAGGTATACCGATCATCGAGCCGGCTGGCGGTCATGCCATTTATCTGGATGCAGGACGAT
>DLXG01000310.1 GCA_003448875.1 Anaerolineaceae bacterium | reverse complement strand
CGATTTTGAGCGTGCCGCCGTTGCTGGTCACATCACGGATTTTGGTGATGCAGTTCAATTTTTCGACATCATTAACCCGCATACCACAGGCCCCGCAGGTGGAATGGTGGCAGGCATGGGCGAAAATGAGCGAACGATCATGGAAAGCCCAGATGCGTTCCACGCCGTCTATGACATACTCATCCGGATCCACTTCCAGAACATAACTGTCGTAACGGGGAGGCTGATCTCCCTTTTTGCGATAGATGACAAATTTGACAGTCCATTTTTCTTCGGTCATTGCTCACTCCGTACAGGTAGAGTTCGTTCAGATGGTTGCTTGATTCAATTGACGTAGAACTTGCGGTAAGAGAGAAGCGGCGTTTCGGCGGTTGTGCAGGGAATATTGAGGTTGAATTTCTTGCAAATCAGGTCTACCGTTTTTTCCGCCATCAAGCGCAGGGTAGTAGCCTTGCCACCGGTGATGGTCACCAAACCTTCAACATTATCGGTTTCCTTATGATCATAAGCCTTGAAGGTGCGCGAAATGCTGCGGCCGGGTGCAGAGGCACCGATTAAGGGGCGGGTAGCCATGTAAGCGCCGCGTTCTTTGGTCTGCCGCAGCGCCGGGATGAGATTGGAGCCGCGTTCAATCATCAATTGAACATGATCTTCGTAGACGGGAACATAATCGGGGTCTTCGATGGTAAACGAGGTAGTGCCTACCACCATCATGCGCCGCTGGGGCAGGACGATGTCGCCATCGCCGGGTTTGTTGAGCAAATTGATGGCGCGCTGGGTCAGGCGTTTATCATAAGCCACCATCACGCCCGGTGTGGGGGTGATCGGTACTGAAATGCCCGCCATGGAAGTAATGTGCCCGACCCATGCCCCGGTGGCATTAACCACAATATCCCCCCGAACTTCAAAACGCTTGTCGGCGGCACGGTCCCAGGCTTTGACACCGACGATGTTGCCCTGTCCGTCGCTCAGCAGGTCAACCACATCGGTATAAAGATGGAAAACGGCCCCGTTCGATTTGGCAGAAGCGGCAAAGGCCAGCGCCAGCCGGAGGGGATCAAAGGTTCCATCCGGTACGGTAAAAGCAGTTTGCAGTTTGGGGTTCAGGTTGGGTTCCAAACGCAGGGCTTCTTTGGGGCTGAGTTCCGTGATGGGGATGCCACAGGCAGCGCAGCCTTCCATGAATTTTTCACGGTAGGCTACATCTTCATCTGTGATGCCGATGAACAGTCCCCCGTTCGGCTCGATGGCATCCGGCACAATCAGGCGCAGGATTTGATTTTCCTGAATGCACTCAATAGCTGATTCCTGATCATTGACGGCGTAACGCGCGCCGGAGTGAAGCAGCCCATGCGTGCGGCCTGAGGTGCCATTGACGATTGGACCCCGCTCTACAACGGTCACAGCGAAACCGCGGAGGGCAAGATCGTGAGCGATTGCGACACCGGTAAAACCGGCACCAATCACAATGGCATGGAGTTTACTCATAATTCTTTCTCCTGTTTTGGCATTTGCCACAATCGTGGCGATTTTCACAAAGTTAAGCGTGCATTTTATCGCGGCTGAGCGCGTAAATTTGCGGGTGGATTATTTTCTTCTGCGAAGGAGGCGGTTGATGACCAGGAAAAATAAGAAGACCACCCAGATACTTCCGCCAAATACGACACCCCACAGGATGCGTTCTAGCAGATCCAGTTCCGGGTTGCTGGTGATGACCGTCCAAATTGCCAGCAAGACGCTGACAACCCCAACCACAATTAAGCCGGTTTTGAAGGGAATCCAGGGTTGGGGCGTCAAATCTTGGGGCTGATCTTTGGAGGAGGAGGATTTGTTTTTAGGCATGGTTTTTCCGTGTCGGGTCTTCAAGTCAGGGATTTTATCACAGGTAGAGAGATGCAGGACAAAAAATCACCCTCTGCGCGGTCAAAATTACAAAGGGCGGTACAGGTCTTGTGGACTGTACCAGACCGCTGACCCACCGCCCCTGCGCAAAGGAAGAGAGGAGGGGGCAGGTTTGCTGCCTGCCCCCGGATATGGAGTTATTAAACTTCGACCCAGCCGAAAGTGCGTTCGACGGCTTTCTTCCAGCCAGCGTACAGTTTTTCGCGTTCTTCGGCGGACATCTTGGGATGCCATTCGGCGTCCTTGCCCCAGTTGGCGCGCAGTTCGTCGAAGTTGTTCCAGAAGCCGACTGCCAGACCGGCTGCGTAAGCAGCACCCAGTGAGGTGGTTTCGGCGACCTTCGGGCGGATGACCGGCACACCCAGAATATCGGCCTGGAATTGCATCAGCAATTCGTTGTAGACCATACCACCATCCACCTTGAGGGCGGTCAGCGGTACGCCGGAGTCCTTGTTCATCGCATCCAGCACTTCGCGAGTCTGGTAGGCGGTGGCTTCGAGGGCGGCGCGGGCAATATGGCCGCGGTTGATGTAGCGGGTCAGGCCGACGATCACGCCGCGGGCATCGCTGCGCCAGTACGGAGCGAACAGACCGGAGAAGGCCGGCACGAAGTAGATACCGCCGTTGTCTTCCACTGTGCGGGCCAGCGGTTCAATGTCCTTGGAGTTCTCGATCATCTTCAAGTTGTCGCGCAGCCATTGCACCAGCGCGCCGGTGATGGCGATGGAGCCTTCCAGGCAGTACACGGCCGGCTGGTTGCCGATCTTGTAGCCCAGGGTGGTCAGCAAACCGCTCTTGCTGGGTACCGGCTTGGTGCCAGTGTTGAGCAGCATGAAGCAGCCTGTGCCGTAGGTGTTCTTGGCTTCGCCGGGGTCGTAGCAGGCCTGACCGAAGAGAGCAGCCTGTTGATCGCCGAGATCGCCGGCAACCGGGATGCCTTCCAGCAAGCCACGGGCATGGCCGTAGACTTCGGAGGACGGGCGCACGGCGGGCAGCATGGCGCGCGGGATGCCCATCAGTTTAAGGATTTCATCGTCCCAGTCGAGCGTTTCGAGGTTCATCAACATGGTGCGGGAGGCGTTGGACACATCGGTCACATGCACGCCGCCCTGCGGGCCGCCGGTCAGGTTCCAGATGACCCAGGTATCAATATTGCCGAACAGAACTTCGCCTTTTTCGGCTTTTTCGCGGACACCGGGTACATTGTCAAGGATCCACTTGATCTTGGGTCCGGAGAAGTAGGTTGCCAGCGGCAGGCCGGTCTTCGGGCGGAGGCGGTCCTGTCCACCATCGGCAGCCAGTTCGTTGCAGATTTTATCGGTGCGGGTATCCTGCCAGACGATGGCGTTATAAACCGGTTTACCGGTGGCTTTTTCCCAAACCACGGTGGTCTCGCGCTGATTGGTGACACCGACAGCAGCGATATCCTTGGGATCCACATTGCTCTTGCGCAGTGCGCCTTCGATGACTTCCTGAGTGCGTTTCCAAATCTCCAACGGGTCATGTTCGACCCAGCCGGGCTTGGGGTAAATCTGCTCGTGTTCTTTCTGATCAACGCCGACTACCTGCCCGCTGTGATTGAAAATCATGAAGCGGGTGCTGGTCGTACCCTGATCTACTGCAGCAGCATATTTTGCCATCTTAAGCCTCCTTTGAAAAATTTGAGTATGGGTTTTTGAACGGACTAACTTAGTTGTTTTTCCATTGTTCTGCGGCAGTGCGCAACAACAGATAAGAGGATGTGGCACCGGGATCCTGGTGGCCGGCACTGCGTTCGCCAAGGTAACTGGCGCGCCCTTTGCGGGCAACCAGCGGGATGGTGGCTTTCATGCCTTCCTCGGCGGCGCGCGCGGAGCGCTCCAGGGCATCACTGAGGGTGGTGCCGTTCTCAGCGGCTTGTTTGAGGGCGTTCAGAGCCGGCACAAGGGCATCAATCATCGTTTTATCGCCCAATTCGGCTTTGCCGCGCATTTTGACGCCATTGACGCCGGCTTCGAGTGCATCAATCCAGTCCTGGAGCGTCAGTTCCATCTTACCCGTGGTCTTCATCCCAGCCTGGAGAAATATGGTGGAGTAAAGCGGCCCGCCTGCCCCCCCAACTGTGGAGAGAAGAGTCATCCCTACTGTCTTGAAAATAGTGCCGATGTCCTTATCGCGCATCTCCGGCATCTTTTTCATAACAGCCTGAAAGCCGCGGTCCATATTGGCGCCATGGTCGGCATCACCAATGGCGGCATCCAGTTGGGTCAGGTAGTCGCGATTCTCCGCCAGTATTTCAGCGTAGCGTGTAATCCATTCCAGAATGTCATCACGTGTAATCACCATAGACTTCTCCATTAGGCTAGCCAGGCAGAACCAGCGGGTAAACCTGGCTGTTCAGGATTTTTTACACACCCCAGCGCAGCCCGGCGGTCTTGACCGGGGCATCCCACAGTTTGATCAGGTCTTCGTCCATCTTCAGCATGGTGATGGATGTACCGGCCATTTCCAAACTGGTGATGTACGGTCCAATCAGGTTGCGAACGACCTTCAAGCCGTGCTTGGTGGCGATTTCGTATGCCTTGCGATAGATGATATACAGTTCAATCAACGGTGTGCCGCCCATGCTGTTGACAAACAGCAGCACTTCATCGCCGGCTTTGTAGGGCAAATCGGAGATGATCGGCTCCATCAGCATTTCGACGATTTCATCGGCCGGTTTGATCTTCATGCGGGTGCGGCCCGGCTCGCCATGAATACCGATGCCGATTTCCATTTCATCTTCCGGCAGGTCGAAAGTGGGTTTGCCCACATGCGGCACGGTGCAGGAAGTCAGTGCCATGCCCATGCTGCGGCCCCAGCCGTTGACTTTGCGGCAAATGTCGGCTACTTCTTTGAGCGAGCGGCGCTGTTCGGCGGCTGCACCGCAGATTTTCTCCGCCAGAACGGTGGTACCGACACCGCGCCGCCCGGCAGTGTAGAGGCTGTCCTGTACGGCCACATCATCGTCAATGACCACCGATTCAATTTCAATGCCCTCAGCGCGTGCCAGGTCGGGTGCCATCTCAAAGTTC
>DLXG01000109.1 GCA_003448875.1 Anaerolineaceae bacterium | reverse complement strand
CGGTGGAGGGTGATCGTGTCAAACTGGGAATCACCGCTCCGCGCGAGGTGTTGATCCTGCGTCAGGAAGTGGCCGAAGCAGTCAAAGAGCAGGCTCATTTGCAGGAACTTCTGGCAAGTGGCCCCGAACCGGAATCCTTTGAGGCTTTACGCAAGCTGCTGGCGGAAGAATCGCCTGATTCCCCAGCCGGCGAACCCCCTGAGAAAACCGACCCCGAATAAGTCGCTCTACTCCCACCTGAGGATATCACTGCTGGCCGTGCATGGTCAGCAGTTTTTTTCTTAATTTTCATGCGTTCTTTGGCTGTATTTTACGCGCTCTTTACTGAAGGCCGGCTTGCCTTATGTTAACCTTACTCCAGAGCGTATGGATTTAATCTTCGATACGGCGGGTTGTTATGCAAATGGTTTTTGACATCAGCCAAGATGAACTCCCCATTTTTCTGGCGGAGGTGGATGAGCACCTTCAAACGCTGGATGAAACGCTGGTGGAATTGGAACACCGCAGCGGTGATGCCGATTTGCTGCAAAATGCTTTTCGTGCGGCGCACACCCTCAAGGGCATGTCGGGCATGATTGGTCATCATCGGATGACCAATCTCACTCATGCTTTGGAAACGGCTTTTGATGGTTTGCGCAAGGGGCAGTACCCGGTTACTACCGCGCTGATTGACCTGTGTCTGGATGCGGTGGATGGTTTACGAGCGTTACGCGAAGAGGTGATTAACGGCAGCCTCAGCGATTACGATCCGCAGCCGCTCATCGAAGCGTTTGCAGATTTCACCTCAACCAGCGGTCATCATGTTCAACCCGAACGGCGGGTTGAGTCTTCCCCTGAGCCGCCGCTTCCTCACCCAAGGGAGGCACAATCCAACGGGAAACACGTGCTCTATATTCAGGCTCAAATTGACCCGCGCAGCGTGGCTTCGGCTGCGCGTGCCTTTCAACTGATGATGGCGCTGCAAGAAGTGGGGGAAATTTCTACCATGCAGCCCACGCTGGAACAGATTGAAACGGCTCAGCCGGTGCAAACCTTTCAGGCACAGGTGCTGACCACAGCCGGTCAGGAAACCGTACTCGAAAAACTGAGCCATATCTCCGAAATTCAACACATTGAAGTCCGCGCGGACGGCGCGGGCCAGCCGGTGATCAAGAGCGAAGAACCCGCGGCTGCACCGCCTCAGTCCAATTCAGATGCTGTAAAAGTGGAAGCGCAGTCTCAGGCCGTCCTGGCCAGCCAGCCTGCCAGCCGCGGCCGTTCCAACGGCTCGGCTGCCCGCGGGGTGGAGATGACCGTGCGTACCAGCGTCGAACGGCTGGACAGCCTGATGAATCTGGTTGGGGAATTGATTACCGACCGCAATCATCTTTTTCAGGTGCGCAATAAACTGGAAGCGCAGGCCCACAATGACCCGCTGGTTGAGAATTTGGCCGAAACGGTAGCGCACATCAGCCGCATTACCGATCAACTGCAGGAAGAGGTGATGCGCATTCGGATGCTGCCGATTGGCAACTTGCTGCACAAATTCCCGCGCATGGTGCGCGATATGTCACAAAAGGCCGGCAAACTGGTGGATGTGGTCATTCACGGTGAAGATACCGAACTGGACCGCTCGATGATCGAAGAGATCAACGACCCGTTGATTCATCTGGTGCGCAACGCGATTGATCACGGAATCGAGCCGCCGGAAGAGCGCCGCGCGGCCGGCAAACCGGAGCGCGGCACGGTAACCCTCAACGCGTGGCACGAACAGGGGCGCATCATTCTAACCGTTTCGGATGACGGACGCGGGATTGACCCGGCCGTGTTGCGGAAGAAAGTGGTGCAGAAGGGATTGATGAGCGCCGAAGAAGCGGCAGCCCTGAGCGATGAGCAGGCGGTTGATTTGATTTTTCTGCCCGGTTTTTCCACCGCCGAAAAGGTTACCGATATTTCCGGGCGGGGTGTGGGCATGGATATTGTCCAGACCAACATCCAGCGGGTCAACGGCACGATTCATATCGAAACGGCCGTGGGACGCGGCACGACTTTCCAGATTGTGCTGCCGCTGACCCTTGCGATTGTGCCAACGCTGCTCGTGCGGGTTGGCCCGGCTACTTTTGCCATTCCGCTGGTAATGGTGCTTGAGACCCTGCGGCTTTCGCCAGCGGATATTAAGACCATCCGCCAGAAGCCGGTTACCATGCTGCGGGGCAGTGTGCTGCCGCTCATTTACCTCAGCGAGTTGTACAACATCTCGGAAAATGGACAGCAGCGCAAGCGGTTGTTTGCGGTGGTGATACAATCCGGCAAGCACCGCGTTGGTCTGGTGGTGGACGGTTTTATGGGTGAGGAAGAAGTGGTGGTTAAGTCGTTAGGAAAACTGGTTGGAGAAATTCCGGGCATTTCCAGCGCGGCTATTTTGGGAGATGGCAGTATCACCTTGATTGTGGACGTGCCGGCCCTGCTGCGACTGGCGGGTATTCATTAAGGGAGGAGGTTATGACCAGCACGCTTGAATTTGATGAACGATTAATTGATACGCTGCGTTCGATTACGACAATTGGTATTCACAATGCTGTGCGCGGTTTTTCCGGTTTGCTGGGGCATAAACTGGAATTTGGCGAGCCGAACGTCAAACTGGTGCCTCTGACCCAGATACCCATGATCGTTGGCGGGCCTGAAAACGAAGCCGTCGGCATTTACCTGCGCGCCGAAGGTGACTTTCATGCTCAGATTATGATGATTCTGCCGCTGGAAAAAGCCTACCAGCTGGTGGATTTGCTGATGGAACAGCCGGAAGGCAGTACCACCTTTCTGGGCTCGCTGGAGCGCTCCGCGCTGGGTGAGGTGGGCAACATGACCGGCACCTTTTTTATGAACGCTGTTGCCAATGCGCTGGGGCGGGAAATCCGTCCGACTCCGCCGGCGGTGATGGTGGATATGGTCGGTGCTATTCTGGACATCATCGTTGCCACGACCGGCGGAGTGAGCGACCATGTGCTGCTCATCCAGACCTGCTTCAAAGATGGCAGCCGTTCGGTGCTGACGGATTTCTGGGTCATTCCGGATGCTCAGTCCTTACAAGCCTTACGACAGGTTGAGAAGAAATAATGAAAGAACCGATCAGCGTCAATCTGGGTGAGGTGGCAGTTTCCAGCGATCCGGCCGATGTGCTGGTGGCTTACGGTTTGGGGTCGTGTCTGGGAATTACGATGGTAGATAAGCAGCGCCATATCTGCGGCTTGCTCCATGCCGTTCTGCCTCACCGCTTGAACGGTGCTGATCCGTATTGTGCTAAATATGTGGACAGTGGCATTGAGGGTTTGTTGAATGCCATGCTGAATGCCGGTGCTGACCGCCGTAATTTGATTGTTCGCATCGCCGGCGGAGCCAATATGTTAACCACAGCGGGGCTTTCCAAAACTTTCGATGTCGGTACGCGCAATATCGAAAGTGCGCGCGAAACGCTGCGCCGCCTGAACCTGCCTCTCCATGCTGAAGAAACCGGCGGTCACAGCGGCAGAACGGTGCGTGTTTACGTCGCCAGCGGACGGGTAACCGTGCGGGTGGTCGGCGGAGTTGAAAAGGATTTGTAATTCTTTCAGGAGGAAGGACGAATGACCAAGATATTGATTGTGGATGACGCTGAATTTCTCCGCGTTCGGATCATCAAAATGCTCACCGGTCAGGGTTTTGAGGTCTACGAAGCGGAAAACGGCGCCAAAGCGGTGGAAAAATACAAAGAAGTGCGTCCGGATGTGGTGCTGATGGATATCACCATGCCGGAAATGGACGGTCTGGCGGCCTTGAAGGAGATCCGTGCCTTCGATTCGCAGGCCAAGGTGGTCATGCTGACCGCGCTGGGTCAGGAATCGGTGGTGCTGGAAGCGGTAAAGTCCGGTGCGCGCGATTTCATCGTCAAGCCCTTTGAACATGACCGTGTGATGAGCGCCATTCATAAACTGGCCGGGTAGGTTTTTCTGCATGGTTTCCCTGCCGCAGTCCTCGAATGCCTCTGGCTCTGCTCCCACACCGGTACGGGTGCTGGTGGTGGATGATTCGGCCTTTATGCGCTTTTCGATCAGCCAGCACTTGAACGGGCGGGACGGCATTCAAGTCATTGCCACGGCGCGTGATGGACAGGAAGCCCTCGAACTCATCCCTTCATTGAACCCGGATGTGGTCACACTCGATGTGGAAATGCCGCGTCTGGATGGGATTTCAACCTTGCGGGAAATTATGACCCGCTTTCCCCGTCCAGTAGTGATGTTGAGCAGCCTGACCCGCGAGGGCGCGGTAACGACCATTCAGGCCCTGACACTGGGGGCGGTAGATTTCATCACCAAACCGGATCGGCAGCTGGATATTCAAACGGTGATGGATGAGGCTGCCCATAAGATCAGACGAGCGGCCAATGCGCGGGTGCGGCCGTTCGCACTGGCGCGGCCCGCTCCCCCTACCAGATCTGTGGCGGAGAAACCGGTACGCCCGCTTAAGAATAACGAGCCGATTGTGGTCATCGGCAGTTCTACCGGCGGCCCGCGTGCTCTCAACGAGGTCGTACCGGCCTTGCCGGCCAGTTTGCCGGCAGCGGTCGTCATTGTGCAACACATGCCGGCCGGCTTTACCCACTCGCTGGCGGAGCGGCTGAACAGCCTTTCCAAACTGCTGGTGCGCGAAGCCCAGCCGGGAGACCGGCTGATGGCCGGACAGGCCCTGCTTGCGCCGGGTGGTTTTCACATGGTGCTGGATGAAAACGAACAGATCGCCCTCAACCAGAATAGTCCCGTCCATGGGGTGCGCCCGGCAATTGATGTAACGCTCACCTCACTGGTTCAGCGTTATGGAAAACGGGTTATCTCCGTCATTCTTACCG
>DLXG01000134.1 GCA_003448875.1 Anaerolineaceae bacterium | reverse complement strand
ATCCATGTGTGGTCTTTCATATTCCATACCGTGATTATAACTCACAAGAAACCTCATACAAGGACTGGTAACAATTCTTAATTGGCTTTAAAGTTAGAGAAGAAATTATTCAAAACTATGCGTGAATTGTGTTTGTTTCCACTCCATACGGTCTTATTTCCGGGTATGCCCTTGCCTCTTCACATATTTGAGGCAAGGTACCGCCTGATGATTCAACGTTGCATTTCAGAAAATCAGCCCTTCGGGGTGGTCCTGATCCGGCAGGGATTAGAGGCATTGGGCCCTCTGGCGAAACCTTACATGATTGGCTGCACAGCCAATATCATTCAAGCGGAACGGCTGGATGACGGGCGGATGAATATTCTGACGATTGGTGAGGAACGCTTTAAAATTCACTCCCTAAATTATGATCTTCCCTATCTCACCGGTTCTGTTGAAATTTATCCAATGGAAGAACCACATACGATCGCGGTTGCCCGTGGTATACGCATTTTTCAACCGTGGATCTATCGGTATTTAGAAACCCTCAATTCACTTTCAGATGAAGAACTGCACGTTGAAATAAATCATCTTGATTTACCGGAAGATCCGTTGGTAAAGTTATATATGGCTGCTTCTCTCCTCCAAATTCCACTGCACGAAAAACAGGATTTACTTGAATCCGAAACAACCGCTCATTTGCTTTATAAACTTACCAGACTTTACCGGCGTGAAATATCAGTCATTAACCACCTGAAGAAATCCACCCCCAATCAAGCCAACATATCGGCCTGGTTGAATTAAGAAATCACACAAATTTCACCCCGAAATCATCACCAGCGAGAAGAAGCCGAGTTTGTCGCTGAAGTATAATGTTATAACAATGTCTATCTTCATTACCCAAAAATCTTAATTTCTGGGAGGCAGGTGTATGAGTGGCAGGGATTTCGAAATTGCGATTATCGGGGGTGGGATTGTCGGCATGGCAACTGCGCTGGCGCTCTCAAAACAAACTTCAGCCAGAATTGTGGTGTTAGAAGCAGAGAAAAAACTGGCTGCTCATCAAACTGGCCATAATAGCGGCGTCATCCATTCGGGCATCTATTACAAACCGGGCTCTCTCAAAGCCCGCAATTGTGTTGAGGGTAGACAAGCCTTATATCAATTTTGTCAAGAACATAATATTCGCCATGAAAATTGTGGAAAAGTGATTGTCGCCACAACACCGGAGGAGTTACCCCGCCTGGATACCTTAATGGAACGCGGTCAGGCGAACGGTTTAACCGGCTTACGCCGTCTCACACCGGAAGAAATCAAAGAATACGAGCCGTACGCTACGGGTTTGGCAGGTATTTATGTTCCTCAAACCGGAATTGTAGATTATGTTCAGGTTGTAGAAAAATATGCCGAAATTTTCCGTAATGAAGGTGGAGAAATTTTCACCAAAAGTTCTTTTCAATCCTTAACCCGCCATGGAGATGAGTTGGTTCTCCATACCACCAGTGGTGAAGTCAAATCAAGATATTTGATTAATTGCGGTGGCCTGTACTCAGATCGAATCGCTAAAAAGTGTGGTGTAAATCCAGGCCTTCAAATCATTCCATTTCGCGGTGAATATTACGATATCATCCCCGCAAAACATCATCTGGTCAAAAACCTGATTTACCCCGTTCCCGATCCGCGCTTTCCGTTCTTGGGTGTTCATTTTACCCGAAGGGTAACGGGAGGGATAGAAGCCGGTCCGAATGCAGTTCTGGCTTTCAAGCGCGAGGGCTACAAGTTAACCGACATTTCAATCCCGGACGTATTAACCTATGCCACTTTCATCGGCTTCTGGCGAATGGGCTTAAAGTACTGGAAGATGGGCTTTGATGAATTTTATCGTTCTCTATCAAAACGGGCTTTTGTATCGGCTTTGCAGCGGTTACTACCTGAATTGGGAATGGAAGATGTCCATCGCAGCGGAGCAGGTGTCCGTGCTCAAGCGTTGGAACCCAATGGCGCACTGGTTGATGATTTTCGCATCGTCGAAGCTCCCGGCATGATTCATGTCCTCAATGCCCCCTCCCCAGCAGCAACCGCCTCACTAAGTATCGGTAACACAATCGCTTCTATGGCTATCCGCAATTTTAATTTGAACCTGAAACAAAATGTACTTCAAATCAAAGGGTGAAGCGAATCCGAACCGCGCAGGGTAATTACCTTGCCATTTTCTGAATATTCATAAACCGGCATAATGATAAACTGGCTGTCGTCTGGGTGATCTGATAATAAAGTGATTGCTGATTGGAGACCCTGTTTGACCCACAACCCTTTTTCCATCCCAAACCGATAGGTGAAAAAACCTGGGTTGTCATACTCCAGATAATCCAAAACAGCCTGGATGGCTTTTTCAACATCCCGTGCCGGAACAGGGTTACCAATATTTTGCAAGCAGCCTACTGGCAGACCTATATTTCGTTTTAATGTATCCAGTAAAACTGGATAATGAAAAAACATACCCAGCCCAATACTCATTTCACTATCATGCGCTAGGGGAATTGAGGATAACTCCTTGCCACTCTGCACATAAATTTCCAAATCAAATTTTTCATATTTTTTATAATGCCGTTTTTGCTCTTCTTCTGGCAGCAATTCAATAATCTTCTCCATTACCTGTGAGGAAAACTGTTCAAGATCATTTTTGGATATGGATGAGCCATCTATTCTTAAGGGACTGCCCACGCGCATAGTTAAATGTGGCCTTTCAAATCGCATCATCTTCACAAAGGCACCTTTCAAACCCCCAAAACCAATTGGATAAACAGGTGCACCGGAAAGATGACTCAAGAGAGCAACTCCGCTTCGTCCACTTTTTATATCCGCTCCCCAAATACCTCCCTGCGGAAATATTCCAATTACTCCGCCGGCTTTTAATACTTCCAGAGCGGTGTAAATAGCCGTTCGATCAATGTTCCCCCGCTTCACCGGAATAAATTGATACAGATTGGCCAACCACGCAAAACGCGGGTCTATGGGTACATCACCCGTCCCGATAAATTCAACCACCGCCGGAGAATATACTGCCATTAAAATCACTTCAATGATATTCTCGTGATTGCCTGCCAGGATTGCCGGCCCTTTTTTGGGCAGGCGGTTGATACCCTCAGTTTGTACTTTTGCAAATACCGGCAGGATTATCCTGCCGACCATAGTCATTAACCTGCGCAGAATTACATTTCTGGGATAACGAATTTTGACGTCCATAATTAAATCAAGCAGAGCCAGTTGTTCTGGCTCTGCTCTGCTTTAACGAAATGACTAAACCAGCACTTCGTCCGGTACGCGCATCACCTCGTTGGCTTTGATGACTTCATCGGGAACATCAAAGACCAGATCAGTACCGGTCATCTGGCGGACGTAGTCTTTCACCACTTTGTCCCAATATTTCTTTGTCACATAATAGACCCGCGCTCCGCCCAATTCATGCTGATACTCCGGCCACGGATAACTCGGTTGAGCCATACCAATCCCCCATCGCATCCAGCCGTTGTAGCTCTCGTAGGTAGCCCACCATTCTTTATTCCCCAAAATTTCAAAGCCGTAGTAGGCTTTGGCGTAGTACATCACAGCACCAATCCGGCCGCCGCGAACCAACGCCATCGTGTGCAGACTGATGTTAATATCCTCGTTCAAAAGGCGACCATTGGCAAAGCCCGCCCACAAGCCGTCAATTAAACCAACCAGCGTGTAGGGATCTTTCAGGCGTTTGCGGTACCAGCCGAGAATTTCAGCATACACCCGCGCGCCAACAATGTCATAGAAGTCATGATCTACTTCCATAACCTTTTTCATGTATTCCAACATCATTGGCGCTTCTTCCAGTTTAGCTTCGCGGATATACATAACCCGCCCGTCTTTCAACGTCACCATCGCGCCCGGCCATGGTTTCAGATCCATCGGGGGGGCTTGCAAAATAGGTTCGATCTCCTCGACATCAAAGGTGATCTTGGGTTCACTGACTTTTTCGGGGGTTGGTAATCTCATCGTAATCCTCCAGATTTAGAATTGAATTGGAATCAAGATAAATTGGATTTAGAAATCGCGTTGATGCTCTCAATATGGGCGGGGTTGTAAGCATCACCGAATTTCGTCTTGGGAAGTTGTGCTTTCTTTTTCATCAATTCTTCATATTCATCATCATTGACCATGGCCACACAACGCCCGATGCTGGCTTCTCCATCTACAAACCGCCACGGGAAAAAGCCTACCGTTACACGCCGATTAAGCAGCAGGTCAATATCTCCACCGAGGCACTCGGCATGGATGATACCGTACGGGAACATCTCAAGGTGCATCAACTGGTACTTGCTGTCATCGAAGAATTCAGCCAGTCCCATGCCGTACTTCTTGCGGAAAACTTTCTCAGCCTGACGGGCCTGACGCGGCATCCAATCACGAATGATGGTATTCATGGGGTGATCAGCGCTGCCGCAATCCACACCGATCCAGCGCAGTTTTTTGGCCTTTGCCCAATCAGCAAATTCTCGGTCAGGGCCGGGGTGCATGACCATGTAACGAACTTCGTTTGCATGGGGTTGATCCCACCCAAAATGATGATAGCCAGTGTGGATGATCAGGATATCCCCTTCTTTTACCTCGACCCGCTCTTCGACCATTTTGCTGGAGTACACATCATAATCGCCGCACACATCCGAAAGGTCAACAATGGCAGCCTCATGCACCAGAAAGTCCATATCCAGTGACGCCATATCTTTGCCGGGAGTGTGGAAGTGAATTTCCCCATCCAGATGAGTTCCGAGGTGATTGGAATGCGTCAAAACCTGACCATTAGCGCCGTTTGGGGCGAGCCGCTTGAAATACTTGACCTGCAAAGGCTCGTATGTTGGCCAGGGTGGTGTGCTAATGCCCAGCGGAATAGTTAAGTCAATTAATTTCATAATCTTTTCTCCTTTTCTTGGGTGGTTTTGAAATTTTGAATTGAGCCAGCCAGGACCTCTCAGGGAATAAAAATCTCCCTGATCTGGTTACTCAGAGAGATTGGTCAAGTTGAATGGAGGGGTACAAAAATCCCTTGGTGATTCTTTTGCCAGTATTGTTCCCTGCACATTCTGCTTGGGCAGAACCTGATCATCTCCATTTGATTATCTGACTACCCTGTAATTGTATTTCGAGGATAAAATTCACTGGAAAATAAGAGGAACAACTATCAAAATTATCATATAAAACCCCTTTCATGTCAACTGACATTCCTCATAAAATTGTCTGACATCAATGTAATGACCGCAAAATGAAATGCTACCGCGCAAAACAAATCGGCATTTTAGCCAAAGAAAGTCTTTCCAGGAATACTTCTGGCGAGGTAGTTGGGATCACCTCCAAAGGAATTTTTCTCAAGCTGGTTGATCGCTCCATAATTTTTCTCTCAAATAACGAATACGGAAATCCGCTCACAATCAACCTTTCATCATCCCCAAAAGATCTCTTTGTTCAGCCGCGAGATTTGATTCGCATCAGGGATGGATCAATGTATTTCGAAAATTCCTGGATGATAACCGCTCAACATGCTTCGATCTGGTCATCGCAACTGGTTGAACGCCCATTTATTACCCCCCCCCAACGATCACTCTTAAAAACATTCCTGAGTAACCTTCGCTCCATGCTGGATCAGCCTGTTGTTTTACTGGATGAAGTACTGGCTATTTTTGAGCCACCCTCCAATTCTCTTTTATTGGACTCGGAAATCCAATCAGCACTTCAAATTCTGATCAAAAATGCACTTACCTCACCTTCGGAGTGCGTTGAAGCAATCCAATTCTTTGCAGGACGTGGGCGCGGCCTGACCCCATCAGGTGACGATTTGTTGTCAGGTTGGATTTACATGCTGAGACGTTGGGCAATTTCCGTGAAGCATCCAATTGAACCGCTCCAGCATGTTCTTCTCCGCGCTGTTGACAACCGCACCACTGACATCAGCCTTAACTTGATCAAAGCAGCCTGCCAGGGTGAAATTGACGAGAGGTTGCTGATTGCTTTTGAGATGATGATCGGCACCCGCCCTGTTCAAGATAAACTGGTTAGAAATATCCTGGAATGGGGCAGTTCATCGGGGGTTGAAGTTTGTGCTGGCTTTGGATTGGGAGCGTTAACAATCAAACACTGGAAGAACTAATTTTCACTGCTCCCTCCCAAAATATGAACCCCATTTTTCCAGAACAACTTGCTCTGTCAAGTCAAACGCGCCAAAAAAATCCTGGGGTACGGCGATTTTGCCCATATTTTCGGTATAATAATTCTTCAACCCTGCGAAAAACGGTTCATCACCCAGTTCTTTTCTTAATTCTTCCAAAAACAAGGCTCCACGCAGGTAGACAGCGTCTCGATAGGCCAAATACCCCTTATAGTCGTAAACCGACAAATCAATCACCCCCGTTGGCTGGTAAAAATTAACGCGGTAATACCACCACCACTCAACTGACTCGGACAAAAAGCGTTCATAGTACAACCGCTCCGCATACGTACAAAGGGCTTCATCCAGCCACGGGTGTTGCGCTTGATCATTGGCGACTACGGTATACCACCATTGATGGGCAGTCTCATGGACGGTGATCAGTGTCAGATACCCCCGATCTGTTCCATCGTATAAATCATAAAAACCCTTGCTCAGGAAAAATAAACCATCAAACTCCATGCCGTCCATAAAATCGGCCTGGACAGCGCTGATGGAACTGCGTGGTAATTCCCCAAACAACTCCGAGTACAATTGATAGGCTTGAACCGTGTGCTGTAACACCGCCTCACCTTGCCGTTTATAAAGGGGGAAGTAATAACTACTGATTTTCACCCCTTCCACCTCAGTTTCAGCAACCTGAAAATCTGCGCTTACAGACAATGCAAAGTTTCTGGCACTATCAAGACGATATTTCCATTCATTTTGAGTCTGTTCAACCGGGCTGGAAGTGGCCGCAACAATAACCTGCCGTGGCGAATTTATTACTTCAAAATGAACCTCAAAATCTGCCATCGGATAAACGGTATACTCCCCAAAAAACGAGGGGGGATGAATTACCCAACCCGCTTCATCCTCATAGGGTGGCAGCCATAAATACCAGTCTACCAGATTGGTTTGACGCTGGGTATATCCGAAAATTTGAGGTTTGCTCGTGTCGGAAGGCGGAGGAATTTCCGGCAATTGCAGCGTATATTCCGCAAGGATTGTTAAAGATTGTTGATCGGTTAATGGGTCAGCCAGCCCAATTTTCAGACGGTTTCCCTGGAGTTCCCAATCCAACTCCTGGCCGGTTGCCTGATTCTCCAATCGACTCAACACAAAACCATTCGTATACCGATTTGGTTCTGCAATCAATGTAATTTCGTGGATCGGTTTCGTCGAAGGGGGAGTAAATGTGATTAATTGTGTAACGTTTACTTTTTTTTGAGCAGCGTCATAGACAGCATCAATCGAATACGATGGCAGTGCCGGCTGCAATGGCTCTGGTTGAATGACTTCCAGCGTAGGGGTTGAAGGAACAGCAGTTGGGAAGGCTTCAACTAACGGCGATTGAGTTATTCTTTCTGGTGTGGGCGATTCATACAAAGGCACAACCGTGGGATTGGCACAACCAACCCCAAACATCCCAATAAAAAATACTACCAGCCAGCCAATCCCTGTTTTAGCCAACCTCATACAATTCTTTTGCCCGCTTCGTTTGCTTTCCGCGCTCTTCTGTATCCAGTATCTTCTTACGGATACGAAAACTTTTTGGCGTCACCTCCAGCAACTCATCCTCTGCAAGGTATTCAATGGCCTCATCCAGACTCATTGTTCGGGGCGTGGTCAAGCGCACCTCAATATCTTTATTTGAGGAACGCATATTGGTCAGGTGTTTCTTTTTACACACATTGACCACCAGATCGCTTGACCGCAAGGTTTCGCCCACAACCATGCCCTCATAAACTTCAACTCCGGGCCCATAAAATAAAATACCGCGTTCTTCCGCATTCTTGAGCCCATAATTGGTCGTTGTGCCTGCTTCCCAGGCGACAATTGAACTGCTGTTGCGGGTTGGGATGGGCCCGGCAAAAGGAGCATAACCATGAAACAAAGTGTGCATCACGCCCATACCCCGCGTGGCGGTCAGGAATTGATAACGGAATCCCAAAAGCCCGCGGGTTGGCACAAGATAGACTAACGTAACCGTGTTATCCGGGTTATTGACCAGATTGAGCATCTGCCCTTTGCGAGCCCCCAGCATTTCCACAACCGCTCCGACTGTATCAGCGCTGGTTTCAATATGCACTTCCTCGTAAGGCTCAAGAATCTCGCCGCCCTCACCCTCTTTCAAAATGGCTTCAGGCCGCGATACCTGAAATTCGTAGCCTTCCCGACGCATCGTTTCGATCAAAATGGCAAGATGCAATTCCCCTCGCCCGGAAACCAGAAACGTATCTGCGTTTTCAGTTTCCTCAACCCGCAAGGCAACGTTGTTACGCAATTCGGCAAATAGCCGTTCGCGCAATTTGCGTGAAGTGCTCCATTTGCCTTCTTTGCCAGCGAACGGCGAGGTGTTCACCCCAAAAGTCATCCTGACCGTTGGCTCTTCAACCCGAATAGGCGGCAGCGCCACTGGCTGGTCAGGATCTGCCAGAGTTTCGCCAATTTCCACCCCTTCCAGCCCGGCAATCACCCCAATGTCTCCAGCCAGAACCTCGTCCACTTCGACTTTTTCAAGACCTTGAAATACGAAAAGATATCTGGCCCGTTCCGCCAAAATTTCACCCTGCAAGGTGATGCGGGCTATCGGTTGGCCGTTTGTTACCTTTCCTGCGCTTATTCGGCCAATCGCCGTAACACCACGGTATTCATCATACCCTAGGTTCGTGACGAGCATCTGAAACGGCGCGTCTAAATCCACTTCGGGGCAGGGAATATGCTGCAAGATGGCTTCAAATAAAGGTTGAAGGTCGGGAGATAATGCCGGTGTCAGGCCGGCCTGTTGCGCAATCGCATTCGTATAAACTACCGGAAAGTTTGCTTGACTTTCACTGGCGCCCAGTTCAATAAATAAATCAAAAGTATCATTCAAAACCCGATCCGGTTCGGCATCGCGACGATCCATTTTGTTGATGACCACAATCGCTTGATGCCCCATTTCCAATGCCTTTTTGAGTACAAAGCGGGTTTGAGGCATGGGGCCTTCGGCGGCGTCCACCAGTAACAACACGCCATCCACCATGTTCATTACTCGCTCTACCTCACCGCCGAAATCAGCGTG
>DLXG01000041.1 GCA_003448875.1 Anaerolineaceae bacterium | reverse complement strand
GGTTTTTTGAACAACGATTTGATTAAGTCTTCGATCATCGAACCAATGCTCATCGCTTCACCCTCACAACCACCACTGACGGATATAAATGCCGGCCAGAATGGCTAAAATCTGCACCAGCCCCATTAAAGCCCCCACCCGCCACCACAGACCAACCGTCTGATCAATGCGCAGGCGGGCAAAGGCGGTTTGCAGCAGGGCCATCACCAGCAGCAGCCCGCCGGTTTTCAGCAGGAATTCCAGCGGATTGGCAATCCCACCAAGGTAAAAAGCGGCTACCAGTGTCAGGCCAATCACCAATTCTATGTCCTTACTAAGACGGAAGAGGGCAAACCCGCGTCCACTGTATTCGGTCAACGCCCCGGCCACAATTTCCGTTTCCGCTTCAGGGGCATCAAACGGCGGCAGTTCCAGTTTGCCCATCAGCCCGACCAGCGCCACCAGAAAACCAATCGGCTGAGCGACAATGAACCAGGTCGTTTCACCGGCAAAAGCGTTGATTTTGCTGATTTGCCAGGTTTGCGCCGCCAGTGCCGGGCCGATCATCGCCAGCAGGAAAGGCGCTTCGTAGGAAAACAGCTGGGTCAGCGTGCGGGTTGCGCCCACCAGCGAGAAACGGTCTACCGAATTAGCCCCAGCCAGACCCAACGCGATCGTCAAAGCACTGAGCAGGTAAATCGTGACGATGAGATCACCCTGAAACGAGAAAAAGGGCTGAACACCGAACATCGGCACGTATAAGGCCGCCGTCAGCGCGGCTGCCAGGGCAATCACCGGCAGAGCAATGAACAAACCCCGATGAGCGCCTTGCGGGATAATCTCTTCCTTCGCCAGCAGTTTCAGCACATCTGCCAGCGGTTGAAGGAAACGCGGGCCAACCCGGTTTTGAAAACGCGCCACCAGTTTGCGGTCAGCCCATTGAAAGATCAGCCCGCTGGCCAGCAAAAACAAACCGCCCGGGAAGAACAACAAGACAATGAGAGGATGGATTGTCAAGTTCATCGGTAGTACTCTATCCCATAGTTTCTCAGGTCTGCCCACGTCCACACTTGCGGGTCGCGTTGATTACGCCTGACCATCACCAGCCGGTCATTGCAGGAAAAACACGGGTCAATTCCGGCGAGGATCATCGGCATATCCGCCAGTTTATGACCCACCGCCAGCGTGATGACCGTTCCCCAATTACACAGGCTGGGAGTTCGCACCTTAACCCGTTCCGGCTTTTCACCGCCGTTACTGGCAATGAAGTAAAACAACTCGCCGCGCGGCGCTTCAACCCGGCTGATGGTTTCTCCGGCTGGGATGCGGCGCGGGACGCGGGTCACCAGTTCACTTTCCGGCAGGTTATCAAAAATGCGCCGCAACACCCGGATGCTTTCCATCGTTTCCAGTATGCGTACCACAAAGCGCGCGTGCAGATCACCTTCTTCTGCCACGACCATTTCAACCGGAAATTCTGCATAAGCGGCATAGGGTGCATCCACCCGCACATCGTAAGCAAAATTTGAGGCACGCGCCGTAGGGCCGACCGCCCCCAGCAATTGAGCCTGCTCGCGCGTCATCGTCCCGATTCCGCGTGTACGGCCAATGAAAGTTTCGTCATTATTGACCACGTTCAGATAGTGAAGCAGCCGTTCTTCCAGATAATTCAAGCCGTCGCGGATTTTATCCATCATCTCCGGTGTGAGGTCGTATTTCACCCCGCCGATCAAATTAGCTGAATAATGCACGCGGTTACCGCTGAGCATTTCCAGCATATCCATCACCACTTCGCGGTCGCGCCACGAATACATGAACAGCGCATCAAAACCGCCTTCATGGGCAGCCACCCCCAGCCAGAGCATGTGGCTGTGAATCCGTTCCAGTTCGGCAAAGATTTCGCGAATGGCGCGCGCTCGCGGCGGAGCTTCGACCCCGGCCAGTTTTTCAACCCCCTGCACAAATGCTGTGGCATGAATGTGCGAGCAAATTCCGCAAATCCGCTCCATCAGGTAAAGATTCTGCGTCCAGGTGCGGTCTTCCGCGCCCTTTTCGATGCCGCGATGAACGTATCCAAGCCGCACGCTGGCACCGGTAACAATTTCACCATCCACAACAAACTCGAAGTGACCCGGTTCCTTCAAAGCCGGGTGCTGCGGCCCGATTGGCACAATAAAACGATTTTCTGTTTGTTGCGTGGACATTTCAACCTCCTTCGGCTTCACCGCTAACCCGGACAGGCGGAACAAACGATTTGCGTAAGGGGTACACTCCCTCAGGCCAGCTGTCCGCCAGAATCAGCCGGCTGGTATCGGGGGTACCTTCCACCTTGACGCCAAACATTTCCATCAATTCCCGTTCTCCCAATGTGGCTGAGGGTATCAACGGACAAATGCTCGGCAGCACGGCGTTCGAATACGGCACCCTCACCCGCAAACTGACCACCGCCGCACCGGAACAAAAACTGTACAATACTTCAATTTCACCTTCCGGCTGGGTCTGATCATCTTCCGCCGCTGGAGCAGGACGGTCTATGCCGGTAATCGTCGAAAGGTAACCCCAGCGTGCATCCACCAGCGCTTTGACCGCAGCCAGCAGATTTTCCCGCTGGAGATAAACATCCAGACGGGTTGTTTCCGGGCGGGTCAGGCTTTGCGCATAAGGCTGCAACAGGTCTTCTGCGTTTTGGAGGATTTCCTCAGTCGCACTCATTGGCCCACCTCCATCGCGGTCATATCCACACCGGCTGGCAATTCAACTTTCATGGTACGTTCGGGGCGTTTACCGCTTTTCAGCGCTTCCAGCAAAACCGCTACCCCATAAATAATACCCTCCGGGCGCGGCGGGCAGCCCGGCACAAATACATCCACCGGCAGCACCTCATCAATGCCGTGAACAATGTTGTAACAACCATGGAAGACGCCGCCCGAAAGTCCGCAGGAACCAACGGCGATGACAAATTTTGGCTCCGGCATCTGCCAGTAAATGCGCAGCAAGCGATCTTTGGCCTGTAAGGAAACCGGGCCGGTACAAATCAGCACATCCGCATGGCGCGGAGAGCCCTGTAACTTGATCCCAAACCGTTCAACATCATAATGCGGCGTCAGGGTTGCCAGAATTTCAATATCACAGCCATTGCATGAACCGCTGTTGAAGTGAATTGCCCATGGGGAATTAACCCGCGCCCATGTACGAATTTTATCCAGCACCTGCTGCCATGGTTTGCTCGCCTCGACACCCATTCAAACCTCCTCTACAACTCCCAAATCCGATTCAACCTATCCTAATAATAATGCAATCAGTGCCAGAATCAAGCCCAGTAAAAACGGCAATATGGCCGCGCTGAACTCACCCGTACCCAACACCAGCATTCCAAGGTGCAATATGGCAAAGAAAAAGGCGATCAGGAAAAAGGGGCGATAACCCGGTGCAGCCGCGCTGAGCGGTGCTTCTTCACCGCTGCCATAGGGACTTTCCTTAAGCGGAGAGGGCTTTTCCGGCCCGGCCAGCACCTTGCCCAGCCGTTCAATAATCAATACCAGTGGAATGTAAAGTAAGAATGCCAGTGGTGGAGAGAGAAGAATTTCCATCAGGGATTACCTCCTTATCCGCCCAACGCAGCCAGTAAACTCTGGGCAGCCGGTTGAGTTAACCAGCCAGCCAGCGAGGGCCAAACGCCCAGCAACACCACCCCAACCGTCAGGATGAGCAAAACCACGTTCATCCATCCCGAAACCGCCTGACCGCTTTCAATCAATTTGGATGGCTGATGGCGGTACATCCGGTTTATCAATGGGGCATAATAACCCAGCGAGAGCACGCTGTTGAGCGCAGCAAAGATCACCAGCACAATTGCCCATGCCTGGCGGGTTTCAAAACCGCCTACAAAAATCTGCCACTTCGACATAAAACCGGCCAGCGGCGGAATACCACCCAATCCCAGCAGTGCCACACTCAGGCAAAACGCCGCCAACGGATAACGGGTAGCGGCTCCGTCTAAATCCTGAACCATAAGGGGTTGATGTTTGCCGTTCGCGATGTAGAGCGCGTAGAGCAGCGCTCCTGCCGCAAGAAAGGCCAGTCCTTTCATCAAGCCGTGGGTGAGGATGTGGAAGAAACCGCCCGCGGCTGCGTTCGGCGCCCCAAACGTGAAAGCGCAGCCAATTCCCAGCACAATATAACCCATGTGGCTGAGGCTGGAAAAGGCCAGCATACGCTTAACCTGAGTTTGACGGAGTGCCATCAAGTTGCCCAGCAGCATATTCAACGCGGCAAAACCCAGCAGGAAAACACCCCACAGATGACTGACCGCAAACAGGGCGGCTAAAGCGCGCAGCAGGGCAATCAACCCGGCTTCAATCACCACGCCCGAAAGCATGGCGCTGATCCCGCTGGGTGCCTGTGAGTGGGCATCCGGCAGCCAGGTATGTAATGGCACGAGGGCAGCTTTGACCCCAAAACCGATCAAAAACAGCGCCCCAGCGGCCAGCATGACCGGCGTCAGCGGGGCGTTCTCGCGAATACCAGCAAAAGTCAGCGTGCCGGTTTGTCCAAAAACCAGCGCGATCCCAATCAGCACAAAGGCTGAACCGACCGCACTTTGCACGAGATATTTGACACCCGCCTCCAGCGCAGCCGGAGTATGGCGGTGAAATGCCACCAGAGGATACGAGGCAATGGCCATTAACTCGAACCAGACCCA
>DLXG01000186.1 GCA_003448875.1 Anaerolineaceae bacterium | reverse complement strand
AGTTTATCACCAGTCAGGGCAAGCACTTCTGAAGTTGGACCAATAAAGGTCAAACCACGTTCTTCTACCTCTTGGGCAAATTCCGCATTTTCTGAAAGGAATCCATAACCAGGATGAATGGCTTTAGCACCAGTTTGCCTAGCGGCTTGCAAGATGGCTTTCCCATTCAAGTAGCTTTGAGCCGCTGATGTTGGCCCAATAAGTACGGCTTCGTCAGCATAACGAACATGCAAGGCGTTTTTGTCCCCTTCTGAATAGACAGCAACACTTCTTAAGCCGAATTCCCGGCATGTTCTCATAATCCGGATTGCAATCTCACCTCGATTAGCTATCAATATCTTCATAAGGTTATTCGCTCATAAAGGCAGATTGGAATGTTTCCTAACCGGGGTTGGTGCTCTCTTCTCTTTTAGCATATCCAGCGCTGCAGCAACTTTCAGCCGTGTTTCCTGAGGAGAGATAATGGCATCCAGATATCCTCTGCTGGCAGAAATCAACGGAGTGGCAAGTTCAGCTCGATATTGCATAATCAATTCTTCTTCCAATTGTTGAGGATTTGCTGAAGCAGATATCTCTTTTCGATAGATAATCCGCACTGCACCTTCGGGACCCATCACAGCGATTTCGGCAGTCGGCCAGGCAAAGTTAATATCTCCCCGCAAGTGTTTGGATGACATCACAATATAAGCACCGCCATACGCTTTTCGTAAAATTACAGAGACTTTGGGTACCGTAGCCTCGGCGTATGCGAAAATCAATTTAGCCCCATGTCGGATAATTCCATGATGTTCCTGATCAACTCCGGGGAGAAAACCAGGAGTATCTATGAGAGTCACGATGGGGATGTGGAAAGAGTCACAAAAGCGGATAAACCGTGCTCCTTTGTCTGATGAATCAATGTCGAGAACGCCAGCTAACACAGCAGGTTGATTTGCTACTATGCCAACCACTTGGCCAGCAATCCTCGCAAACCCAACCACCAAATTTTGAGCGAAAGATTCCTGTACTTCGAGAAACTCACCCCCGTCAACCAGTCGTTCAATTACGTGGTGGATATCATAGGGTTTATTTGGAGAACTTGGGATGATTTCTAAAATATCTTCCAGGAGACGGGAGGGTGGATCGTCAGTTTCCTGGAAATCTGGCGGGGTTAAATTATTTGGGGGAATAAACGAAAGTAACCAGCGGACTTTTGCCATTAATTGCTCTTCATTCGGCTCAGAAAAATGAGCTACGCCGCTTAGGGATGTATGAACTTTAGCCCCCCCAAGCGTAGCAAAATCCACTTCTTCACCGGTTACGGACTTAATCACTTCAGGTCCGGTGATGAACATATAGGAATTTTCATGGGTCATAAACACAAAATCAGTGATTGCTGGGGAATACACTGCACCACCAGCACATGGCCCAAGGATCAGCGAGATTTGTGGAATGACCCCCGAAGCCCTCATATTCCGATAAAATATTTCCCCATAGGCTGCTAATGCATCTACCCCTTCCTGAATTCGTGCACCTCCCGAATCGTTAATTGCAATCAGAGGGGCGCCATTTTGGTAAGCCAGATCCATAAGTTTTGCAATTTTTAACCCATGAGCTTCCCCTAGAGACCCCCCCATGATTGTAAAATCTTGGGAATAAATATAAACCGTTTTCCCATCTACCTTGCCCCAGCCAGTAATGACGCCATCCGTAAAAGGGTGTTCTTTCTCCAACCCAAATTGGTTTGCGCGATGAGTGACAAAAAGATCTATTTCCTGGAAAGAATCAGGATCTACTAACAGATCAATCCGCTCTCGAGCAGTTTTCTTACCTCTGGCATGTTGCTTCGCGATTGCCTCCTGACCACCTCCACCCATTGCCCGAGCAATTAGACTGTTGAGATCTTCTTGAAGACTCATCGGTTCCCTTTTTTAACAATAAAGATAAATAACGTGTACGTCTATCAAAACCCCTATCTTCATCTCGGGTTTCGCCCCCTTAATTACTAACCCTTTATTATCAAAAATATGTAAATCTGTTATGGCTTGTGTCAAATATTCAGACTAAATTATCATAATTTGTACAAAGCCCGTTACCAAAAAATACATTCTGATATGAGGCGGGATAATCGGCTGACTACTGACAGTGAATCCCCTGAATATTTGGTCAGTTGTCCTTCCCTTTACACAGGAGAATAATTTACAATCTCACTCAATCGGCTCACTTTGCGTGTCGCAAAACATAGTCGTACAATAAATATTGTAAGACGCAAAACACCCCAAAAACCCCTCAAAACCCCCGTTTTTGGGGCTAAAAACCGCTCTAAACTGCGTCGCACAATGTTTTTAACGAGAGGAAACCGCGCCAATGAACCCCATAGACGACTTCCTGTCAACCCTAACCAGCCCCCGCACGGCGGAACGCTATCGCTCTGCGCTGGAGGAATTTACCGAGTGGTACACCAGCACCTCCGGCGCAGGCGTGGACTGGAACCTGCTCACCGCCGTTGAAGTGAAGGACTACACCGCTTATCTGCAAACCGTACGCAGGCTTTCACCGGCCAGCGTCAATTTGCGCCTGGCAGCCATCCGTTCGCTCTTGCGTCAGCTGGGGCGCACCTTGAAGGTGAAAGGCCCCAAGCAGGTCACCCCGCCCCTCAGAGCTCTCTCTGCCCGTGAGTTGGGCAGGCTGTTTGCCGCCGCCGAAGGCAGCCAGCGGGACACCGCCATCCTGAACCTGATGGCACGGGCAGGCTTGCGGGTGGGTGAGGTGGTGCGCCTGCGGCTGGGAGATGTCGAGATGAACGGGCGTTCGGGCTGGTTGACGGTGAGAGGCGGCAAGGGCAACAAGACCCGCCGTGTGCCATTGAACGGCGAGGTGCGCCAATCCTTGAAAGCCTGGTTGGACGAAAGACCGAAGGTCACGGAGGACTGGTTGTTCCTTTCCCGCAGCGGCGGGCCGCTTGCGGAGCGGGATGTGCAGCGCATGGTGGCGGAGTATGGCCGGGTTGCGGGGGTGGAAGCCACCCCGCACACCTTACGGCACATCTTTGCCACCCGTGCGATTGAGAAGGGGGGTAGATGTGGCCACGCTTGCGGCTATCCTCGGGCATTCCCGGATTGAGACGACCGGACGTTACCTGCACCCGACTGCCGAGCGGATACAGGATGCGGTGGAGGGGGTGTGAAGTGGTGGCTCTTCTCTTTGATGATCATAAGGACGTGAGTGGAAGCAGGATATGAACTGGACGATTTATGAGAGTCCTGAAATAACCTTCGCAATCAAATCTGCAATATTCTCCGCCTCTTTGCCTTCTATCAAAGCAGCCATCTCAAGGTTCGTAACCATGCCGTTATAAGAGAGGTTTGATGACCCAACAAGTGCTCGGGAACGATCAACTACCATAACCTTGGCATGCAGGTCTCCGCGCTCTTCTTGAGGATCAAAAGAGAATAAAGAAAAATATGGATATTTTTTTCTTAACTCTTCAAGGCGTTTCAAAACCATCGCATGCTGTTTTGAAAGTCGATTTACTACCATCTGTACCTTTACCCCTCGGGACAGAGCAGCGTCCAGTAAGTCAAAGATTCGATCTGCCTGTCCAATACTGTAAACAGTGAGCAGGATTTCTTTTCGGGCATTTCTCAGAAGGTCCTCAATTGCGGATTCTATTGAGCCAGTACCACTTCCCAACCAGCCCAAACCACTGACAACAACCCGGACTTTGTTCATCCAAGCCCTTCCAGCAAAAGTTTGCGATCCAGTGACATATTACGATGCTCACAGGATGTTTCAGAAACCAGAGAACAGGCATAACATGCTGCTCCATTGTAACGGCCTTTGCCAAATTCCTCCTCTCCACATAGTGGGTCATTTGAGCAGGTGTCCAGACTACTCAGGGCGCGCTCCAGCACACGTTCGAATTCCGGTACGAGAGCAATCAATCCGCCCAGTGTACCATCACCACCGGGCTGAGCAGTGTAGAGCAGCAAACCACCATCTGCCTGACCGGTATCTTCATTCACATCCAGGAATATACGCTCACGAATGGCGGCAGAAGAATAACCGGAATCAACTGATAAAGCATTGATCAGACGATGAGCCAGGGTATGCCACCAGACAAACAAAGGATGAAATTGATGCCTGTCACCTGAAATCAAATTATCCTGCAGGTATTCTCTCGGGTAGTTCCATGCATTCCACCAGGATTCCGCCATCTCCCCGGTCAATAGTGGACTGTTTTTGGGGTCGGATCTTAAATTCAGATCAATGAATATACCTTCACCGGAGAGTTCTGAACCGATGTACCATTTCCGACCGGGTTCTGAGGGCAATTCAAATGCGGTAGAGACGGGTTTGGCTTCTGTGATTTTTCCTGCTGGAATGCGTCTGTAGGCATTTTGTACCATTATTACACGCAATCGGCTGATTGGTGTGATGCGGAATGATAGACGCCCCCAGGAGAGAGGGAAACGCACCCGACTGAGCTGGACTTCGAAGTTGGGAACCTTAAACGCTCCTTTTGGCTTTTCAGGTGGATGCCCATGTTCCGCTGCATGAAGCAAAGCGTGAAATTCTTCGCGCCGTAAATCATAAACTGATTGAGGTATATTCAGGTTAAGTACCTGCCGAATGGCATTAAATATTTCTTCCTCGTCGTAGTTTTCCAGTTGAGAGATAGTTTCATATGAAAGCTTTTTTCGTTGAACAAATATATTCAGAGTTTCCAGAAATTCCTTTTTGCTGGTAAAAGGATGCGTAATGTGATTTAACAGGGTATCGTAAATCACACTCATTTGCAGGATTCGGTGGAGGTTTGTGTCGCAATGGGGAATGACAAGAGAAGAAACTATATCGGGAATACGGAGGTTTGCGGCACCACGCTGAATTATTCTGGACTCTTTTGTGCACTCTGAACGAAAAATACCTGCTCCGGGGGGTTCTTTTTCTGGAAAACGTCCTGAGCATTTCCATGAATTGGTATATGCAATTCCAAGATTAATATTCCTCCCACACATGGGACATTCAATAAAGATATTTTTCAATGCTCCACTACCATGCCATAAGAGATAAGAAGGCTCGCAGTCTTTCCGTGAATGATTGATGATACCTGCCCAGTCCACATCATCCAGATGCCCATCCGGACAGGCACGCACAAAGCGAATTGCCTGACGACTGGCAACCCGCCATGCCTCCCTGTTATCCTTATGTTCAGAACATTTGGGACAACTTTTGTTATCATCTCGCGTTTTCCGGTAAAGGATATTATGAGCGGTACATAAAGACCAGGATGGAAAACGACGTGTTTTGTATAGCCCATCTATTTCCGGTAGTCCCAGCTCAGCATTGGATGGGAGGCGTAAAATTCCTGCGCCTTCCAGCAATCCCTGGGAAAGACGCTGGTCGGTGATATCGAAACGTGTCAGATCATTTACCCGATCAAAGACTTTTGATATTTCTGGCGACAGGATAACCCGAGGACCATTGATGCCTTCGATAATTGCTCCGGGTCCATAGGTGGTCAAAAACTGAGATCGGCGAATCTGTGTCATGGCTCAATCCTCGAATCCAGTGGTTTCTTCAACATCTCGCAGGGATTGCGGTGTATTTTCAAAAGCAACATCAAACTGTCCATAGTGCTGAGAGTCGCCCAGAATGACATGACGTTGTGGGGCACGTATCATGGCTGGCTCGCTGTACACAAGTTCATTGGGGTCCGGATGTTTTTCTGCCATGATGTGCCAGCGGTCGAGTTCTGAGATGGTTTCATGAAGGGTGTCATCCTTTTCAGGTTGACGACCTTCCGGCTGATTTTGCGCGCGTTGTTCAAATATGCGGGGCAGTGCCTGAACTTCCGGGGAATAACGACTGGATTTCATCTGTGGGGCTCCAGAATAAAAATCTCCGAAGAAGCGCTGCTCTACACGCCAGAGCCTGTCCGGTATTATCCCGTCGATCTCCTGTGCCAGCCGCAGAAGAATGACAGATACAGGACCAAGGGCACGTTCACGGGCCCGAGGTGAGAATGGCGCCACCGTAACCGGTTCGACATGGCGGTACAGTGCCCGGTGATAACCGGTGAAAAATTCGTAATGATCCAGGTCGCGTGGGCGTGTTGCGCGGAAGAAAGTTACCACCAGCCCACAGGTTTTACGCCCCACGCGCCCGGTGGCTTGTATGTAAGATGAGGTGGTTTTGGGTTGCCCATGCACCACCATCAGGCTCAGACGATCCACATCAACACCAGTTCCAAACATTGAGGTGGCAAATACAGCATCGGGTGTGGTACGTGATGGCAAAGAGGTTTCCATTTTTCGGAGAAGATTGGGTAGTTCTGTGGATGCGGAACGGCTGGACAGTTCCAGACGGTGATATTCGTCCAGACTGCGTGGATTGGAATTGCGGTGTTTTAACCATTCAGGAATGTCCTGCCGGTAAAGAGAAAGCGTACCACCAAGTTCTCGCAGGGCGTTGAAATACCCGACCAGCGACCAGAATGGATCAAGTTCACTATTGGAAATTCCCTGATTGCGCAATTCCTCGACACGCTGTAGTAGCGCAGACCAGATGCGTACAATAGGTGTTTGTGCACCTTTGCCTGGTGCACAAATGCCAGCGTACAGACGACCTGGGCGAGAGGTATCCAGTGGATGTATCTCCTGTGTCACTGCAAAGAAGCGATCATCAGCTGAAAGCCCTGGGGGAGGAAACTGTGCCAGTGAGCGGTCAAACAGGGCTTTGACCTGCGGATCAGCGCGCCGTACGGTGGCAGTGGAGGCTACGTATTTTGGCCGAATGTCTCTCCCATTTAATTTGCTTTGACAAAGATAATCCACAGCCGTTTCATAAATACCAACCATGCTGCCCAGTGGGCCTTCAATAAGGTGTAATTCATCCTGCAATATCAAATCAGGTGGTGTGAAGGAAGAGACGTGGCACTTGAGACTGTCAATTGGGGGGTGTGGTTGATATTCTTTTCTGGAAGGGTTAATCACTGGTGGATTTCCCTCGCGGTAATATCCATATCGCGCATGATAATGTGTGATGTTGCCAAACAGTGTTGCCGCCTCACCTTCATAAGCCAGTCGGGCAAATTTATCCACCGTGGCAATCACCAGCGAAGGACAACGAGCATATACCTGGTCATCCACAGTGAAGGCGGGGATAGGAATTGAGCGTGAACGGCGCTGATATCCATCCTCCCTGAAAGGATCAGGGATATTCTGCCAGTCCATGTTGCTGCCATAGATCACCGGGAGACTGGGCTCGCGCTGAACAGATAATCCCAACACAGCCTGTTGAACCTGCTTTTTTTGTCCGCCTGGTTTATCACGAGGCAGTGGAACCTGTTCTGCCCAAGCATGCCGGTTCAATTCACAGTCTGGATTGGGACAGTAAACCTCAAAGTCAGCATCCTCTTTGTTCTTTTGCTGATTCTGGTACCAGAGGACAAAGTAGCCTGGACGGGAGGGGCGCGCAGATTGCAGTTCTGCATTATTAACCAAGGAGCTCAGTGTTTCCCATACCCAGGTATCCACTTCTTCGGCTTTCCATTGTTGCTGCCCCTTAATCTCCACCGTCAGGGTTAGAGTACCATACCCACCCGCATGGTGCCGCAGATTAATATTTTGAATAATCACGCCTGATTTTGGATTGTTTCCAGGATGTGCTGGAGGAGCAGGAGGTAGATTTTTGCCAGTCAGATGGAGAACATGAGTACCTTCTCCCAAACCTTCTTCCGGAACAGCCAGCAACGCACCACAGACCGGACAATGGGTTACCTGGGCAGGTTCGCCACTGGATTGAAGTTCATATCTTGCGTATTTAATGAGATTCCCATCAGGACCTTTATATCCCTTGCGTAAACCTTTCAGAATATCCAGAGCTCCCGCAAAGTAAATCAACCTTCCACTTGAACCTGGAATTGGCCCGATCCCCCGTAAATTGTTGGGCGTTACTCCACCACCAACCCAGAGACCAGCCGAAAAGCGCATACCGCCCCACAGGAAGGTGTCTGTGCGCGGGCAGTCGCATGGCCGCCATCCGACCTTGTAAGGACTAGACTCCAATCCCCATACACGCAGCATCTCACAGGCGGTGATCACACCCAGTGCCCGGCGGAATTGCTGGATGGTTAGCAGGCGCAGCGTGTATCGTGAAATCACTGCAACGCCAGCGCCAGTGGTATCACCTTCCGAATTATGCTTTGCTTTCAAGCGGCGCAACCCGAGCAGAAAAGCCGTTAATCCCAGATAGGCTTCCGTTTTACCACCCCCGGTTGGGAACCAGAGTAAATCACAGGTGTTGCGATTGGGATGTATGGGGTTTACCAGCGGGGGAATGTTAAGGAGGATGAATGCCATTTGAAACGGCCGCCAGATAAATGGTTTGTCAGGTACTCCCTGTTTTTTCCATCTTGCCTGCATGGCAATGGCTTTGCTGGCAAAACAGAATGCAAGGCGTGCATCCTCGTCTGTGCAGAGCAGATCAATGGCTTCCTGAATGCGTTCTGCAGTGCGCCTGCACTCCATCAGGTTTTTGCGGGCAACCTCCTGAAAGTTGATTTCCAGAAATGCAATTTTTTGCTCCTGCTCCGCAATCCAGATCTTATAGCCATTCACCAGCGGTTGCAAAGCAGAGCGTAAATCTTCCGGTTTCCAGGTTTCCGCAAGAATCTCGGCGCGCAATTCCGGGGATTCCCCATACTGTTCATTCCAACCCATTTCGGGAGCCTGAATCAGATATACCGGAATGAGTTCTGTCCGGACATCGGCGGGAGAAAATTTGCTCCGTTCGGGTTCTGGCACGATTTCCGCATCAGTCCAGGCAAAGGGAGCTTCAGCAGGATGTTCAAAGCGAGTGTCCTTTTCAGGGTCAATATCTTTCCAGATGGCGGCGCACATGTGACCCCGTGCCAGTGCTGTGCGTTCCCGATATTGCAGTGCCAGAGATTTTTCTTCACATGCTTCTTCTTCAAGTAAAGCAGATTCCATCTCACTGATCTGAACCGCGACCAGATAAGTGCCTTCCGCCAGATGAACGCGAATTTGGGGCTGGAAGAGATAATCTTCTGTGCGTGGTTTCTTTTCTTCCTGGATATCACGTTCATTGACCAGAAATACACTGACACGATATCCATCCCTGACGTGGCGTGAGCGTATCACCAGGTGTACATCTTTTTCCGGAAAGAAAGACTGCATGTCACGGGCGGCACTGATCATGCCCGTCAGATAATACTGCGGTGTCCGCTGAAAATAATCACCGGGACTTCTGGAGTAACGCGCCCACGTGGCACAAATTTCAATTTGAGGATCTCCCTCTTCTGCACGAACAGTAAAACTCAAGCCAATAGAACGCGGCAAAGCACGGGGATCCAGTGCGGGCGAAAACATGCCTGTTGCCGCAACATATCCCTGGGTATCCTGATCTTCCTCGCTGGAGGTTTCTTCGATAACTGCATCTACCTGATCCTCAATGCGCTCATCTTGAGAGCGTGCATTACGCGGCTCCAGCACGCCGGTGATATATTCCTGACGCGGGTCGTGGTCTCCGGGTAGTATCTCGTTCGGGCCATCCCGCGGCCCCAACACCTCCTTAACCAGCGCAATCAGCATTTCATTGCGAATGTTCATCAGGTTTTTCTCCTTCTCTCGGATAATTACACCATATTTTCAATGGACATTCCCCACAAAGCGGCGGCTGGCGTTTAAGACAGAACAGATGCGCCAGGTCGAGCAGGGCATAGTTAAAGTCGCGAGGGTGTTCGCGGTCAAGCAACGTCTCCAGTGCCTGGCGAAAACGGGCGCTTCGCCGGGAAGAATCTTTCACCTCCCACCCCAGCAAACGTCCAGTGATGCGCACGGTATTCGTATCCAACAGGACTTCTGGCTCGTTCCATGCAAAGCAACGCACGGCTGCAGCGATATACTGACTCACACCAGGCAGGGTAAGCAGAGATTGCTTGTCGCGGGGAATTTTGCCTGCAAAACGGTGTTGAAGGATCTGCGCTGTTTCGTGCAGCAGGTCAATTCGCCAGTGAAGCCCCAGCGAGTAAAGACTATTTTGAAGTTCCTCTTTGCCCGCATTTGCAAGGGCAGACAGTTCCGGGTAACATCGCAGGAAATTCTCATAGACCGGAATCATTTGCCTGACCTGTGTGCGATGGAGAAGGATTTCGGCAATCAGGATATGGTATGGGTTGTCTGTAAGCCGCCACGGAAATGAACGAAAATGGATTTTTCCCCACTCAAGCAGCGAACTGCGCAATAACTCGATTTGCTGAAGGGTGATGGCTAAAGATATGGCCATATCTCTTCACGCTTTCAGCAATGTTTCCACAATCGCCTGCATGACCGGCGGGCAGACTGCATTTCCCAGCATGTGAACTTTATCTCCCCGTGTCAGGTCGTCAGAAAGTTTGAATTCCGGTGGGAAACCCATGGCTGCCTGAAGCTCCGGTGGCTGGAGCATGCGCATGAGATGCCCCCCTCTGCCGTCCGGTTTGACCAGCGCAAACCGGTCATGGGTGGTGACCGTGCGTAAAGGTTCATCCAGAGAAAGCCAGCCAGTGTTAATTTCAGAGCCATAATAAACCAGAACAAATGGCTGGTTTTTTCCTATTGCCTGTATTGCTCTTTCGGCTCGTGCCAGGGTTTTACGGGCACGCCGCTCTGTGACCAGAGGTGAAAAGCGGTAGTTGCCGTTCAGATTGATAATTTCCCGCAAAGGAACAGGTTTTTCAGCATGTGTTTCTACCGCAGCTGGATGTTTGAGGCGATCGAGCAGGATGTAGAGGCGTCTGCGACTCTGCGAAACGCCAAAATTACTGGCGATCAGCTCCTCTTCGCGGTACTGATAACCCATTTTGGAA
>DLXG01000297.1 GCA_003448875.1 Anaerolineaceae bacterium | reverse complement strand
AACCAGCAGCCCAGCACCGGTTCAGCAAACTCTTCAGCCGCCTGTGGAACCCAGTTTAACGCCAACCATTACAGCCACCCCTGAACCGGCCGCCCTGATTGTTAATGGTGAAAGGGTGCCGTTACGGGAGTTTGAGGCTTCGCTGGTTCAATTGCAAGCGGCAGATAATGAACTTGGTATTCAACGCAGTGAGGAAGAACGCATCCGCCTTGTGGCCGATGACCTGATTGAGCAAACCTTGCTGGCGCAGGCCGCTCGTGCCAATGGGTTGATGGTTGAAGATGAACTGTTGAATAACCGCCTCCAACAACTGATTGACGAGGCAGGCGGGCGAGCGTCATTTGACAACTGGCTGAATCAGATGGGTTATGCCGATGAAAGCGTCTTTCGTTCGGCCTTGCGCCGGGCAATGGAAGCCGCCCGCCAGCGCGATTCGCTGGCGGCCAGCCTGCCGGAACAGGTGGAGCAGGTAAAAGCCCGTCAGATCTTGGTGCGGCTGCGCTCCACAGCCGATTCGCTCTACCGCCAGTTACAGGCTGGCGCAGATTTTGCAACCCTTGCTTTTCAGTATGATCCGATTACCGGTGGCGATTTGGGCTGGTTTCCGCGCGGTTTCCTAACCGTTCCAGCGGTTGAAGAGGCGGCCTTTAACTTACAACCGGGTGAATACAGTGGTGTCATCGAGTCCAGTTTTGGATATCACATTATTCAGGTGGAGGAACGCGAGGAAAGCCATCCGTTAAGTGGAGAAGCCCGCCTGAGGCTGCAAGAAAAGATTATTCAGGAATGGATTAACCAACAGCGAGCAACAGCGCAAATTGAAATGCTCTACCCGTGAGGTGGCGCAGAACACCGAATCAACTGCCTGAGGAGGTAGTGCGTGAATAAACGAGATTCCCAAAAATCACCCCGAGACTTACCGTGGAATCTGGCAACCGTTTTTGTGATTGCCCTGATACCCTTGACTGCCTCATTTTTTCTGATGATCTTTCTTAATCCTCAATCTTCGTTCAATCCGTTCCCGCCTCCAACCCTGCCGGCTTTGGCCCAGGCACCGACGGCAACTTCAACGTTGCTGGCGTTACCTCCAACCTGGACGCCCACCCCATCACCCACACCGGATTACTCCCCCACACCGCCGCCGACGGTGACGCCCACTGAACCGATTATTGTCATCATCGGCACGCCGATTGAAAATCTGGAAACACCTGAACCAACCGAAACCAACGTGCCCGGCGGGTTTACTTTCATGCGGCAAAGCGACCCGCAGGCGATTTCGATCAATTTATACGATGCCAGCCGCGGCTGCGGCTGGATGGGCGTAGCCGGCCGGGTGGTGGATGAGCAAAATCGCCCGGTGACCGGCATCCGCGTGTGGCTGCGCGGCACACTGGACGGCAAACGGGTGGATATGACCAGCCTGACCGGCACGGCTGCTCAATACGGGCCATCCGGTTATGAGTTTACGATTGCCAATCAACCCATCGCTTCGCGGGGGTCGCTTTCTGTGCGTCTGTTGGATCAGGCGAATTTACCCTTGTCGGAGCGGGTGGTTTTTGATACTTTTGCCGATTGTGAGAAAAACCTGATTTTGATTGACTTCAAAAAGGTACGCTAGAAGGATTTTCATCCGTGCGGCTGAATTTCCAGGACTCTGCTGGTGGCTAACAAACCGCTCAGATGACCTGTATCCAGCGCCATCACGCGGCCATTACTGAAAAATTCAAAATCAAACGCGATCGGGTCGCCAGCCTGCTTACCCGGCATAGGCATCAGGCGGGCAGTAAGAGGTTTGTTCAAACGGAGCGATAGGGCGGCAAGGTCGAGCAGTAAGGCGTTGATCACCTGAGGTGTGCAGTCCCCAGCCAGCGGTACGGTATCCAGACCGGTGCCGCAGACGGTGGAATAGAGCAGCAGGTCTTTGACCGTCAGGTTGCCCTGCGCAGCGCGTAGAGCCAGCCGCGAATCTTCCAGTACGGGCAGCATTAAGCCGTTGAAACCGGCGCGCTTCCATTTACCGCGGCTCAATGTTTCGGCGAGGAAGGCAGCCGAGGCCAGTGAACCATGAGGGCCGAGATATTCAAGGCCCAGTTGTTCCATTGCTGCGCCGACCGAACACCAGTCCTGCGGATAGGGGGCGGTGGAAAAATCAAAACCATAAAAATCAAGTTCGAACTGCGCTTGAAGCGGAGTGAGAAGGCTCTCAATTTGAGCAGCCGTGCTTTCTAGCACCGAAAGCAGGTTTTGACGGGCTTCGTCTAATGAATGGGCACTTTTAAAGGCTTGCAGAATGGTGTCGGCGCATTCAAAACCGAGCGCAAATGAAGGCGATTGTCCGAGGTTGTGGTAGGCGGCCGGTAAAAATGGGCAGCCCGCCGGAACGTTGGCAAGCGCTGCAAAGCGCAGATTGGCAAAGCCGTTCTCTTCCAATGGGGCGCTTTGCACAATGGCATCGGCACAGGCGCGCACAGCGCCAAAATCTATGGCATGGTTTGAGGTGGTCATCAGGCCGGTCAGGAATACATTGCGGGTGGCGGCCAGAATCGGGGTGATCAGTGTGTAACTTGACGGAAAATCAGGCGTTGCGCAGCCCAGCGAAAGATAGGTAAAACCGGCGTGATCGGCTTTTTTCTCCCACATCTGGGCGGTGGAGATGACTTCGTTCAAATCACGGGGATCAAGCCAGTGAGAAAACGGGGTGGTGGCCAGACGGCGGGTTTGCAGGATGAACCCGGCCTGTTGCAATGCCTGAGCAGCCTGTTCGGCAAATAACGCCAGATGAGAGAGGGTTTTCTCAAAAGGATCGGTTTGCGGGTCGAAGAAGCAGGTTAAAGTGCGGATTTTCATGGATACCTCTGGCGGACGACTTCAAACAGCAGGATCCCCGCCGCAACGGCGGCATTGAGCGATTCAACCTGACCCGGCATCGGGATGATGAGACACTGGTCCGCGGCCTGTTTAGCGGCGGATGAGACGCCCTCGGCCTCGCTGCCGATCACCAGTGCCAGCGGTCGCCGCAGGTCAACCTGCCAGCAGGGTGTGCCGTTATCCACCTCGCTAACCAGTACACGAGCGGGTTGCCCCGGCCGCTGACGGCACAGCGTGATAATTTCCTCCCACGTCTTGTGCAGAATGGACAGCCTGAAATGTGCGCCCATGGCAGAGCGTACCACTTTGGGCGAGTAAACGTCCGCACATGCGGGAGTGAGAATCACGCCATCGGCTGCAGCGGCTGCGCTGGTACGCAATAATGTGCCAAGGTTGCCCGGGTCACGCAGACCATCGGCAACGACCAGAAAATCCCAACCCTGCCGGAGCGGAGGGGACTGCTGACGGACAATAGCCAGAATCCCCTGCGGATTTTCGGTGTCCGATATACGTGCAAACAACTCTGCCGATACTTTTTCAAGCAAAATACCGGCGGCGGCAAGTTCTTCTGCCAGTTGTGCGGCACGTGGGGATGGCTGGCTGCTGATCAGCACAAGGTCAAGCGGGACTCCGCTTTGAAAGGCTTCATGAATCAGCCGTGCGCCTTCGATGACAAAGGCTTGTTCTTCTTCCCGGCTGGAGCGGCGTTGAAGCAATGAGCGTACCCGCTGAATTTTTGGGTTTTGGATGGAGGTAATCATGTTCACCAGGATTATTTGCCGATTTCTGCATCCCACATGCGCACAAATTCGTCCAGCGTTTCCTGATCCCATAAGGTCAGGCGGATCAGTCTTAATTGAGATTGTGCATTTTGCTCAAAGTACTCTGAAATGGTATGTAATATGATGCGGGCAGCGCGGTCTTTGGGGAAGCCAAAGATGCCGGTGGAGATGGCCGGCAGGGCGATGGAATGCACACCCAGACTTTCTGCCAGCCGCAGGCTGGAGAAGACCGCCGTGGCGAGCCTTTCATCGGCATTGTTCATTCCCCAAACCGGCCCAACCGCATGAATCACATATTTACAGGGCAATTTACCGGCAGTGGTATAGGCTGGGGTTGCATGGGTTACCGGCCCATGCTCTTGAATCCAGCGATCACTTTCTTCCTGAATGATCTGGCCGCCGCGACGGACGATAGCACCCGCCACTCCGCCGCCGTGTTGGAGAAATTCGTTAGCGGCATTGACGATGGCATCTACTTCTTGAAGGGTTATATCGCCCTCAATCAATTCAAGGCACTGGCCGTTAGGAAAGGTGTGAACGCGTTTGATCGCCGTCATTTTGTCCTCCTGCTGCACAAGTATACCGCATAAAAAAACGGGATGGAGCCTGTCCATCCCGTTGGGTTTGGCGTTATGCAGAACCGTTGGAGTCAGTTTCAGGATGCCTGAGCCTGTGCTACCACTGCGGCGAATGCCTGAGGATCACGCACGGCCAGATCAGCCAGCATTTTACGGTTGAGATTAATGTTCGCCTTGCGCAGGGCATAGATCAACCGGCTGTAAGAAACGCCGTTCATACGGGCAGCCGCGTTGATGCGGGTGATCCATAACTTGCGCAAATCCCGCTTGCGGGTGCGCCGATCCCGATAGGCATACCATAAGCTTTTGAGCATGGCTTCGTTGGCCCGGCGGAAAAGAAAATGTTTCGTGCCGCGCTGGCCTTTGGCAAATTTCAGGACTTTTTTATGTCGTAGATGACCTTGCGGTCCACCTTTTACACGCATTGCTTACTCCTTTGCGAACCCCTGGGCGCCGGTGATTTCACCTGTTGTAAACACCCAACAGCCGCACCAAAATAATGAATGAACGAACCGGCCTTAATCCTTCTTGTCCAGATAAGGCGCCAAACGACGAACACGCTTGATGATGTTTTCCCCTTGAACGGGGAGCATCTCGGTGAAGAGGGCTTTTGTGCGCTTGGAAGTGCGGCGGCGGAGGTGGCTTTTACCGCCTTTCGTGCGCACAAGCACGCCCGACCCGGTCAGGCGAAACCGTTTGGAGGTTGCCTTGTGGGTTTTCAGCTTGATTTTTCCTGCTTTTGCTTTGCGAGGCACGGTGACTCTCCTCTCGTAAAAATAGATATAACGGTCTGCTTCCGCGACCGCTCATTATACCAGATTTTTGGATTCAAACAAGACGCCGGGCTTGAAAATGGCAGAAGTTATTCTTCGCTGGTTACTTTTTCGCCGCTTTCAACGGCCTTTTTCTTTCCACCTTTGACCGGTGCAAGCACCATGGTCATGGTTTTGCCCTCCAACGAGGGCATCTGTTCAACGGTGGAAACATCAGCCAGTTCCTGTGCGATTTCTTTGAGATCTTCCAGCGCCAGTTCTGGGTAGGTGATTTCACGCCCCCGGAAGCGGACGGTAACCCGCACTTTCATTCCATCCTGCAGCCAGCGGCGGGCATCGCGGGTCTTAAAGCCGCGGTGGTGTTCATTGGTTTTGGGGCGAAGACGAATCTCTTTGACTTCGATTTTGGTCTGTGATTTTCGGGCTTCGCGCTCTTTTTTGGTGCGTTCGTATAAGAATTTACCAAAATCCATGATCCGGCAGACGGGCGGAGTTGCCCCCGGTGCGACCTCTACCAGATCCAATTCCGCTTCCCGTGCGGCACGCAGGGCTTTATCAATTGGCAGCACCCCCAAGTTTTCGCCATTAGGGCCGATGACGCGCACTTCTGGCACCCGAATGGATTCATTTACCCGATAATTTGTTGTGCTAATGGGCTTGCTCCTTTCTTCTCTTCTCGATTGGTTTATTTATACAAAACCGTCCGCTCATCCTTCATGCAGCCGGTTTGTGAATGATATTACCACATCTCCAAAGCGGGCGTCAACAATTTTTAGCCACTATTTTTCCAGCCAGATCGTAACCGGTCCGTCGTTCTCAATTTCTACCAGCATGTGGGCGCCAAATTCTCCGCATTGTACCGGAACGCCCAAAGCGCGCAAAAATCCGGCAAACTGGTCAACCAAAGGTGCGGCAATTTCCGGCGGAGCTGAGTCGGTAAACGAGGGGCGGTTGCCTTTGCGGGCATCAGCATATAGAGTGAATTGAGAGACTACCAGCGCTTCGCCGCCAATATCCAGCAAGGAAAGGTTCATCTTGCCGTTTTCATCTTCAAAAATACGTAACTGGGCAATTTTGCGGGCTAAGGTTTGAGCGGTTTCGGCGGTATCCGCCGGACCGACTCCCAACAGAATGACGAGCCCCTGCCCAATTTCAGCAATGCGACGGCCCTCCACACTGACGGCACCGCGTCTGACTCGTTGAATGACAGTACGCATCAGGGCAACCCAATTGCCTGCCGGACTTCCACCATTGTCGCTTCGGCAATCTGTCTTGCCCGTCTGGCACCGTCTCTCAGCACATCCCAGACCTCATCCGGGTTTTTGGCAATTTCTTCACGGCGCTGGCGGAAGGGCTGCAGATGATTATTCAGGTTTTCGGCAAACAGTTTCTTACAATCCACACAGCCGATGCCCGCCCGGCGGCATTCGGTGTTGACCATCTTCACCTGTTCCGGGCTGGAAAAAATTTTGTGCATACTGAACACATTGCACACATCCGGGTTGCCGGGATCACTGCGGCGTATGCGCTGAGGATCGGTGACCATTTGCATGACGCGCTGTCGGGTTTCTTCGGGCGTGGCAGCCAGTTCGATGTGGTTGTTCAGGCTTTTACTCATCTTTTGCTGGCCGTCAATTCCGATGACTTTGGGCACATGGGTTACTTTCATCTGAGGCTCAATCAACACCTGCGTGTTATAGCGGTAGTTAAAGGAACGGACAGTTTCTCGTGCGAATTCCAGATGTGGAGCCTGATCCACACCAACCGGTACAACATCGGCTTTATAAAGCACAATATCGGCGGTCATCAACACCGGGTAACCAACCAGCCCGTAGTTAACATTGTGAGGTTGTTCACGCGCTTTTTCTTTGAAGGTGGGTAAATCGGTTAATTTACCCAGTGGTGTTACCATAGAAAGATAGGTGTGCAGTTCCATTACCTGCGGCACATGCGATTGAACAAAAACAATCGACTCTTCCGGCCGAATGCCAACCGCCAGCCAGTCCAGCGCCATTTCGTAGGTGTTTTGACGCAAGTCCTGGGTGGTATCGAGGGTTGTCAAGGCGTGGACATCCACAATGCAGTAAATGCAATCGTAATCCTCCTGAAGGGCAACATAATTCAGCATGGCACCGAGGTAGTTACCGAGGTGCTGCCTGCCGGTCGGGCGTGCGCCGGAAAAGACTCTTCCTTTTTTTGCCATAGACTTAACCACCTTCCTTGATAAAAGATAAAAGCAAATTTTGAATTTCGCCGGGTTCGGCGTGACGATGGGTTTGCAGTTTGGAGTAAATCCGTTTTCCGTTGACGGTTACCTCAAAGCAGCCCCCATCGGAAGGGATCAGCGTAATTTGTTGAATGCGCGACTCGTGTTGTTTGAGCAGGCTGACCATCAAACTGATGGCTCGTTCGGTGTAGTGTCAAACTGCGCAGTATTCAATGGTAATGTCCAATTTCATCGCTCATGCTCCCGCTTTGGAATTGGCTGAATTATAATTCATCCGGCTGAGTATGAAGAGTATACCACTGGAAAAACGCATTTTTGATTTGGTCATTACCGTCCCGGGCATGCTGATCGCTTTACCGTTGATGGGCATCATCGCATTGTTGATTTACTTTAAGGAAGGCGGGCCGGTTCTTTTCAAGCAGCCGCGCCCGGGTTTGGGAGGAAAAATTTTTACCCTCTATAAGTTCCGTACCATGCGTAACGCGGTAGACAGGCACGGTAATGCTTTGCCGGATGCCGAGCGGCTGACCCCGCTGGGGCGCTTCCTGCGCTCCACCAGTCTCGATGAATTACCAGAATTGTTCAACGTCCTGCGCGGTGAGATGAGCCTGGTTGGGCCGCGTCCCTTGCTGGTGGAGTATCTGCCGCGTTACACG
>DLXG01000061.1 GCA_003448875.1 Anaerolineaceae bacterium | reverse complement strand
CCTTCAAACCCATTGCCAATTTGTTGGCACAGTCAGGACCGCAATTAATCCAAAACAAGCCCTTGCGGAAAATGATCGTCAAGCGTTTGAAGAAGCAGATGTTTGAAGATCTAAAAACGAAACGTCAGGAAGGCAATACCGTACCCGGAGTTGATGACGACAAAACCGCGTTCGGATTAGCCATTGTAAATACCCTGGACCGGGCTATAGAGAATCGATACTTTTCTGATAAGGTGATGCGTACGTTATTTGATATCGTTGCCAAGGATTTGTTCTTAAAACAAGGAGAAAACAGGAACATTGCCGAACAATTCCGTATAGAAACAGGAAGCAATGCGCCGACTTTTATGGTCATCAGCCCAGGAAAAGCGTGTAACCTGCAATGTACGGGTTGTTACGCCAACGCAGGGATCATGACCAACGAAAAGCTGAGCTGGGAAATCTTTGATCGGATCATCACGGAAGCAAAAATATTATGGGGCGTGCGTTTCTTTGTCATCAGCGGCGGCGAACCCATGGCGTATCGCTCTGAGGGCAAAGATTTATTCGACATGGCCGAAAAACATAACGACTGCTTTTTCATGATGTATACCAATGGCACCCTGATCAACGAGAAAGCAACAGAACGCCTTGCGAAAATTGGTAACCTGTCCCCTGCTTTTTCGCTGGAAGGCTGGCGCGAACGGACGGACGCCCGCCGCGGCAAAGGCGTGTTCGACAAAGTCATTGCCGGGATGGAACGCCTGCGGAAAGCTGGCGTTCCTTATGGCATGTCGCTAACCGCTACCTGCGAAAACGCCGAGGAAATCCTGTCCGATGAATTCATGGACTATTTCTACAAAGAGCAGGGAGTGATCTACAGTTGGATCTTCCACTACATGCCAATCGGCAGGTCCGTTTCCCTGAATCTGATGCCGACGCCGCAACAGCGCCTGTGGATGTGGCATAAATCCTGGGAATTGATCCGGGAAAAGAGCTATTTCCTGGCGGATTTCTGGAACCACGGCACGGTTTGCGACGGATGCCTTTCTGCGGGGAGCGATACCGGTGGCGGTTATTTTTACATCGATTGGAATGGCACGGTCAGTCCCTGCGTGTTCATGCCTTATTCACCGGTCAATATAAACGAGGCATACCAACGCGGCCAGACACTAAACGACGTGTGGAAGGAACCGTTTTTTGCATCATTGCGAGATTGGCAGAAAACCTATAAGGACGGCAATGGCAACTGGCTTATGCCCTGTCCCATCCGTGATCATCATGCCGACTTGCGAAAGATGATCGCCGTTCATCAACCAGAACCGTCCGATGAGAGTGCCCGAGAGGCACTCCTTGACCTGGATTATGCGGCTGGCATGGACCACTATGATCGAGAGTACCAATCCTTATCAAGCGTCATCTGGCAGGAGCATTATCTACGTGAGGTAGGACCGGCAGATCATTCTATCGGTGACCTTCCGGACATCTCGCGTCTGATCGAGAAGCAGGAAGCAACATGAAAAGGTTAGTGCCAGCATTTCAGAAGACCAAGTCCAGCACCGCAAGGCAGCCAGAGACGAATTGTTGGCTCGGTACCACATGTCCCTGAGCCGGAAGGGCATTGTGAGTTGCCGCAGTCTTTAGATCAGGGCCAGTGGAGATTATTACCGGATGATTACGGAAGCCAATCGTGACGGAGTTGACGAGGTTATGATGAAAACATGTCTGGCATTTGTACTGGGAGGCGGTGGGGCGCGCGGTGCGCTGCAGGTGGGCGCGTTACGCGCCTTGTTAGAGGCCGGCTATCAACCCGACCTGCTCGTGGGCACCTCGATCGGGTCTGTGAATGCTACTGGATTAGCGTTGTGGGGCGTAAATCTAACTGGGGTGAGCGCATTGGAACAGGCCTACCAGGAGGTAGCTGTCTCAAAATTAATGGATCCACGCCTCGCCCGATTTGCCCTAAAAGCCATTTCTCTACATTCGGATCAGCGCGCCAGCCGCCAGGTTGCAAAGTTTCTGATCTCGAAAGGGGTCACACCGGATCTGCGCTTTGGCCAGATCACGAATGTACGCCTGGGGTTGATTGGGGCTGACCTGGATACGGGCGAGCCGGTTATTTATGGTATGCAGCCCGAACAATCTGTTCTAGAGGGTGTACTTGCTTCAACTGCATTGCAACCCTGGTTTTCTCCCATTGAAAAGGACGGTCATTGCATTGTGGACGGCGGTGCGGTGAGCTGTTTACCGGTTGAGCCTGCCATGGCGCTGGGAGCTACCGAGATCATTGCTCTCGATTTGAACGATCCAAACGGGATGTTCGATCTTGACAATCGCCAGAACCGGTACATGGAGAAACTCGTTTATTCAGTCACCCGTCGTCAAACGGTCGTTGAAATGGCATTGGCAGCGGAGCGTAACGTGACCGTCCAACATATTTTGCTAAAAAGTTCCCCTCCCGTCCCGATCTGGGACTTCAGTAAACACCGGGAATTGATCCGGGTTGGCTATGAGACGGCACGTCAATCGATGGCAGATTGGTTATCGAAAGACCAATTCATGCCGGGTATAGCCCATTCCAGGATGTACCTGGAAGAGCAACTACACAGTAAAGCATCTTGACTCACGCAAGATATGCATCCCGTCCGGTGACTACAAGACCTTTCAAGCCTTGCATGCTGGTTCAACTTCGGTTGGGATGACAGGATTGGATAATCAGTTCAAAACAAGCGCTTAAGGAGGAAAAATGTCACACTTTACTATGATAACAATAGAGCCGGTAGTCGATTATTGGCAAAGCCTCTAGTCGGTAAGACCAACCTGCCGATAAGCCGAACAGACTTGTATGTTCAAAATTAACTCTCGCAGACAAATAAAGCAATCGGGGTCGACTTCATCGTGTGTTAAGATCCATTTCGATTTGTGCTAAAATCGCTGAAGAATGGGTGGGGTCGATTTTCGGGTTGATTGTTTGGATATCGAATTATTTTCGAAAGGATTTGCCCATCATGAACTCTGTCATGATTGTCACAGATAGCAGCGCCTATTTACCTATGGAATTGGTCGCCAACCAACCGATCCGCGTCATCCCACTTACACTGAACTGGGATGGGCGAACATACCGCGATGGCGTTGATATTCTGGCAACCGAATTTTATAGCCGCCTTTCGAAATCGAGCAGTCTTCCGACCACCAGCCAGATCTCAGCGGGCGAATTTGAAAGAAACATCTCCGAACTTCTAGCGGCAGATTACGATGTGCTGCTGCTGCCCATCTCCAGGGGTATCTCAAGCACTTACCAGACAGCTGCCTGCGTAGTAAAAAGCTTCCCTGCTGAACGTGTGGCTGTGCTGGACACAAAACTGGTTTCGATGGCTTTGAGTTTTCAGGTTCTGGAGGCGGCACGCGCTGCCGCTGCAGGGGCGAACCTGGCAGAATGCCAACAGACTGCGCAGCAGGCTTACGGGCATATTGGCGTATACTTCACTGTTGATACACTCAAGTACCTCTCCGCCGGCGGGCGTATCAACAGTGCAAAAAGGTTGTTAGGTACAGCCTTGAATATAAAACCCATTCTCGAGATCCGCGGCGGCAATATCGAACTGGTCAGCAGTGTCAGGACACGGCGTAAAGCAATCGAGAGTATGCTTCACTTAGTGGAAAAAGGTATTAACGGGCGCTCACCGGTGCGTCTTTCAGTTTTTCATGCCCTGGCGCGAGATACTGCTGAAGATTTGCTCGAAACTGCTCGAGTACGCTTTTCACCAATCGAGTGCATCCTGTCTGAGATCAGCCCAGTGGTTGGTACCCATGTTGGGCCGGGTACAATCGCTGTTGCATACCAGGCGG